>JADCGM010000149.1 GCA_020249025.1 Alphaproteobacteria bacterium | reverse complement strand
CGCGGCGCGGCGGGCGCTGATCGCCGAGATCGGCGATCCGGCGCCGCACCGGCTGGCGTAGGGTGCGCTAGCGCTTCAGGTGCCGGGCGAGCCAGCCGAGCACCTCGCGGTGCCATTGCAGGCTGTTCTGCGGCTTCAGGATCCAGTGGTTCTCATCCGGGAACATCACCAGCCGGCTGTCGATGCCCTGCCGCTGGAGCGCGGTGAAGGCCTGCAGGCCCTGGAGGTAGGGCACGCGGAAATCGAGCTGGCCGTGGAGAACGAGCATCGGCGTCTTCCACGCGGTGACATGGTTCGCCGGATTCCAGCGCTCATAGTTCTGCGGCTTGGCGAAGTAGGTCCCGCCGAACTCCCACTCGGGGAACCACAGCTCCTCGGTGCCATAGTACATCGAGCGCTGGTCGAAGATGCCGGCGTGGTTGACGAGGCACTTGAAGCCGTCCGGCCATTGGCCGGCGATCCAGTTCATCATGAACCCGCCGTAGGAGCCGCCAGCGGCGCAGGCGTTGGCGGTGTCGATCCACGAATAGCGGGCGCCGGCGGCGGCGAGGCCGCGCTTGAGGTCCTCGAGCGGCTTGCCGCCCCAGTCGTTGTTGATCGAGTCGGTGAAGGCCTGGCCGTAGCCGGTCGACCCGTGGAAATCGACCATGACGACCGCATAGCCCGCGCCCGCCCAGACCTGCGGGTTCCAGCGGTAGGACCAGCTGTTGCCGAAGCTCGACTGCGGCCCGCCGTGGACGAGATAGGCGAGCGGGGCCTTCTGGCCGGGCTTGAGGCCCGGCGGCTGCAGCACCCAGGCGTGGACGGATTCGCCGTTCGCGCCCTCGAAGCGCATCTGCTCGGGTCGCGCCCAGCGCACGCCCGCGAGCTTGGCGGCATTCACCGCGGTGACCTGGCGGAGCGCGCCATATTCGTTGCTGACATAGAGATCGGCCGGTTCGGTCAGCCCGTCGATGGCGAGCAGCGCGCCCGTCGGCATCGGCGCGACCGCCGACACCGAGCCAGACGACGTCAGCGGCAGCACCTTGCCGGTCGTCGCGTCGATCCTGAAGGCGGGCTTGGCGCCCATGCTCTGCGCGGTGGCGTAGAGCGTGCGGCCGTCGGCGCTCCAGGCGAGCGAATCGACCGAGCGGTCCCAGCCCGCCGTCAGCGCGCGGATCGCGCCGGTCGGAATGTCGCGCAGCCAGACCGTCAGCTTGTCGGCCTCGTAGCCCGGCCGCGCCATCGCGGCCCAGGCGAGCGTCTTGCCGTCGGGCGACACCGCCGGAAGCGTGTCCGTCGCCTTGTTGAGCGGGGTCAGGTTCTCCGGCGGCCGCGAGCCGTCGGCGGGGGCGGCGAAGATGTCGAGATTGGTCGACCAGGGCTCGCTGCGCCCGGCCTCGCGCAGCGCGAAGTAGACCATCCGCCCGTCGGGCGACCAGGCGATCTCCTCCGACCCGCCCGAGGGCTTCGACGGCACGTCGCCGACGAGCGCGCCCGAGACAAGCGTCGCGTCCTTCGCGGGCGCGCCGCCGATGCGCACCGTGTAGAGCCGCGAGCGTGTCCCCCCGGCCCAGCTGTCCCAGTGGCGGGCGAAGAGCGCATCGTAGGTTCGCGCCGACCCGGCGCCGCCACGCGGGGTCTGGCGCTCCGCCGCGCACTTGAGGTCGCCGCAGGCCGGATCGGCCTCGGCCCAGACCGCGAGTCGGTCGCCGGTCGGCGCAAGCGTGAAACCACCGACGTCGACGGGCAGGTCGGTGACCTTGCGTGCCGCCCCGCCCGCAACCGGAGCCGCCCAGACCTGCGCGGAGCCGCTGCGGCTGGAGAGGAAATACAGGGTCTTGCCGTCCGGCGAGAAGACCGGCGCACTGTCGTTCGCCGGGTCGGCCTGAAAGCGGACCGGCTTCGCGCCGGGCTTGGCGAGATCGAGCAGGAACAGGTCCCAACGGCCGCGGTTGGCGGCGAGATCGGTTTCGCGCAGCGCATAGGCGGCCATGCGCCCATCGCGGGACACCGCCGGCTCGGCGATGCGGTCGAGGCCGACCAGATCCTCGGCGGTGAAGGTGCGGGCGGCAGCAGGCGCGGCGATCAGAGTCGCGGCGACGATCAGGTGTTTCAGCATGGGGCCGGGTTTAGCAGGTTCGGCCCGGCGGGAAAGCGCGGCCTATTCGCGGCCCGACAGACGGCGGACCTCGCGAATCGCGACATCCTCGACGATCGCCGGGAGATTGGCGTCGAGCCACTGCTTCAGCATCGGCTCGAGCATCTGGCGCACCGTCTCCTCAAGCGTCGGCCCGCGCGGTGCGGCAGGGGCGGCGGGGGCCGGCGCAGCCGCGGGCGGCGGCGCGGTCTCGGTCAGCTCGAGCACATCCTCGGCCGGCGGCGCGAAGGACGGCGCGGCCGGACGCGCCGGCTCAGGCGCCGGCGGCTCGGGCTGGAGCGCCGGCTGTTCGGTCTGGTTGATGATCGTGCGGATGCTGGCGAGGATATCCTCCATCGACGGCTCGCGCCCGCGCTGCCCCGTCATCGCCAGTGCTCCCCTGCCCTAGTTGCCGCGTCCCGGAACGTCCGACAGGTCGGGCCCCGGTGCAACCGCTTTCGGCTTCGGCGCATCGCGCCAGTCCCACCAGGAATGGCGGACGCGCTTGTAGTTGACCGTCGGATCGTAGCGCTCGACCGGCACCTCGAGAACATCGGCCCGCGCCTGACCGGTCGCCGCAAGCAGCTGGAAACTCGCGACATATTCATCGCGCCGGGCGCGGACGAGCGAGACGCGGGCGTTGAGCAGCTCCTGCTCGGCGTCGAGAACGTCGAGAATGGTGCGCGACCCGACCAGGTTCTCCTGGCGGTTGCCCTCGAGCGCCAGCTCGTTGGCGCTGACCGCGGCCTGCGCCGACTCGATGGTCGCGCGAGCCGTCACCAGCGCCTCATAGGCGTTGCGGGCGTTGGCGACGACGAGCCGCTCGGTCGAGGCGATCTGCTCGAGCGCCTGGCTCTGCCGCGCCTGCGCCTGGCGCACGCGCGAGGAGACCGCGCCGGCCTGGAACAGCGGCACCGACATGGTGACGCCGAAGGTGGTCGCGCCGAAATTCTCCGGCGTGTTGATCACGCCCGGGATGACGACGTTGGTGCCGAGACGATCGGTCTGGCGGACGCTGGTCGACGCACCGACCGTCGGCAGGTTGCCAGCGCGGGTCGCGGCGACGTCGTAGCGCGCGGCCTGCTCGATGGCGCGCGCGGCCTTGAGCGCCGGGTTGTTGGCGACGGCGAGGTCGACGGCCTGACCGGGCGTGCCCGGCAACGTCGGCAGCGGCGGCGGCGGCTCGAGGTTGCCCGGCGCCCGGCCGACCTCGCGGCGATAGGCCTCGCGGCTGAACTGAAGCTGCCCTTGCGCTGCGGCGAGATTGGCGCGGGCGATGGCGAGCCGCGCCTCGCTCTGGGCGACGTCGGTGCGGGTCAGATCGCCGACCTCGAAGCGGTCGCGGCTGGCGCGCAGCTGCTCTTCGAGCACGCGCACCTGATTCTGGTTCAGCTCGACGACCGACTGGTCGCGGAGCACGTCCATGTAGGCGGCGGTGACGTTGAGGAAGACCTGGTTCTCGGTGGTCAGCAGGTCCTGCCGCCCGGCGGCGACACGCTGGTCGGCGGCGCGGACGTTGTTGGAGATACGGCCGCTCGTGAAGATCGGCAGGCTGATGGTGGCGCCAGCGACGAGCGCGCGGCCGTCGTTGTTGAAGGTCGCGAGGCCCTCGGAGTCCTGATTGACCGAGACGCTGCCCGCGATCGTCGGACGGCCGGCGGCCGAGGCCTGCTCGACGCCCTCGTCGAGCTGACGGACGACCGAGCGCTGGATGGTCAGATCGGGGTTCGAGGCATAGGCGGCGGCGAGCGCCTCCTTGAGCGTTTCGGCCTGCACGCCGGGCGCAGCGAGCGCCAGCGCCAGTGCTGCCGCGCGAACCATCAGACCCTGCTTGCTCATGCTCATGTCGCCTTGATCCTAGAACTGAAACGCCCGCGGCTTGCGGAAGCCGGGAAGAAGCGGCGCACCGATGTCGCCGAAGGGAACGCCACCAAAACCGCCGCCCGCGACGACGCCGACGCGCCCGCGCGGCACGCCGCCGTCGACCACCACACCGGCGACCCGTCCGCCGTCGACGACCTGCGCGAGCAGCGCTGCGGGCAATTCCTCATACGCACCATCGATGAACAGCACGTGATACGGCGCGCCTGCTGTCCATCCCCCGGTCAGCGGACCCTCGACCACCTCGACGCCCTCGGCTCCGACCGATGGCAGCAGCTGCCGTGCGGTGGCGGCGAGCGCCGCATCCTCCTCCAGCGCGACGACCGAGGCGCCGAGGCGCGCGATCACCGCCGAGGCGTAACCCGTGCCTGCGCCGACGACCAGCACGCGCTCACCGGCCGCGATCCGCGTCTCGACGAGCAGGCGGCCGAGCGCCATCGGGTTCATCAGCGCACGGCCCGGGGCGACCGGCACATCCTCGTCGACATAGGCGACGAGCGCCCGGTCGCGCGGCACGAAGCGCTCGCGCGGGATCGCCGACATCGCCGCGATGATCCGCGGCTCGTTGACGCCGTTGACGCGCAGCTGGCTGTCCACCATCGCGCCGCGCATCTCTTCGAAACTGGGCTTGTTCACACGCAGACCGTTCCCGACTCCGGGTGTTATATATCAACAACACACCCGCGATTCAACCGCCGCTCAATTAGCCGGGCGCGTTGCAACCGCCAAGCTCCATTGCTAGAGAGCGCGTCCGCGCGTCGAGGCCCGATGGCGGAGTGGTTACGCAGAGGACTGCAAATCCTTGCACGCCGGTTCGATTCCGG
>JADCGM010000148.1 GCA_020249025.1 Alphaproteobacteria bacterium | reverse complement strand
CGGCTTCCTGCCTTCGAAGGCCGGCGCGCGCGCCAGCGCCATCGACGAGCTGAAGGGTATCCGCGCCACGCTCGTCTTCTACGAATCAGGCCCGCGCCTCGGCGGAGCGCTCGCCGATCTCGCCGCCCGGCTCGGCGACCGGCCGGCGGCGGTGGCGCGCGAGATCAGCAAACGATTCGAGGAGGTGGCCGACGGCACGCTGTCCAGCCTTGCCGCGCGCTATGCCGATGCCCCGCCCAAAGGCGAGATCGTCATCGTCGTCGGCCCGCCGGGCGAGGCGGCCGCCGCGACGGCCGACGACCTCGACGCCGCACTTGCCCGCGCGCTCGCCGCCCAGCCGCTGAAAGGGGCGGTCGCCGAGGTTGCTGCGGCGCTCAACCTGCCGCGCAAAACCGTCTACGCCCGCGCCCTGGAGCTCAAGGACAGCCCATGACCGCCGCCCGCCAGCGGCGCGAGCGCTGGGGACGGCGCGCCGAAACCATCGCCGCCGCGTGGCTGCTGCTGAAGGGCTATCGCATCCTCGCCCGGCGCGTACGCACCAGCCGCGGCGAGATCGACATCATCGCCCGCAAGGGTCGCCTGCTCGTCTTCGTTGAGGTGAAGGCGCGGCGCGATCTCGACGACGCCGACGCCGCGCTTCACCCCGCCGCACGCCGCCGCGTGGCGCGTGCGTCCGAACCGCTGTTCGCGCGTTACGGATCGGGATGTGACGGAACGCGGTTCGATGCGGTCATCGTCCGGCCGTGGCGCCGGCCGGTCCACCTCGTCGACGCCTGGCGAGGAGACGACCATGGCTGGTGAGGGGACGATCGACGGCGTGTCCGCGCTCGGGCTGCTCGACGACGAGGCGATCCTGCTCGACGAGGCGGCGCTGGCGCTCGCCGCCCTCGACAATCCCGATGCCGATCTTGCGGCCTACCGCCGCCAGATCGCGCTTTGGACGGCGCGGCTGCTGGCGCGCGACGCCGGGGTCGGCGCCGCCGATCGCGCCCGCGCGCTGGCCGCCGTTCTGGCCGACGAGGGCGGTTTCGTCGGCGACGACCGCACGTACGACGATCCCGCCAACGCCGATCTCATCCGGGTCATCGACCGGCGGCGGGGGCTGCCGGTGGCGCTCGCCATCCTCTACGTCGCGCTCGCCCGCCGCGTTGGCTGGACGGCCGAGGCGCTCAACGTGCCGGGGCATGTGCTCATCCGGATCGGGGCCGATGCCGATTCGGTGCTCGTCGATCCCTTTGATCGCGGCCGCATCCTCGCCGCGCACGACGTCCGCGAACTGCTGGCTCGCATGCTCGGCCGCGACGCCCGACCGGAGCCGGCGCATTTCGCCGCGCTCGGCAACTGCTCGACGCTCGTTCGGCTGCTGTCCAATCAGGCGACGCGGGCGCGGCAGGCCGGCGACGTCGCCCGCGCGCTCGAGCTTCATGAGCGGATGACGGCGATCGCTCCGGCCTTTTCCGGGCTGTGGTGGGAGCGCGCCCGGCTCGAACAGCTGCTCGGGCGCGTCGTCGATGCGCGCGCCTCGCTGTCGTCGATGCTGGAGACCACCCGCGATCCGGCGCTGCGCCGGCGCATCGCGGCGGCGCTCGATGCGCTCGCCCGCTCGATCAACTAGGCCGGATCAGATCGCGACGCTGGTCGCGTCGTAGCCGAACAGGCCGAGCGCTTCCTCGTTCTCGATCGGCCCCAGCCCGAGCGACTCGGGGTCCTTGCCCTGGAACTTCATGCCGAGCAGCCGCGACTGGGTCTGGACCATCGTGGTGCGGTCGCGCCGCGCCGCCTCGTAGCGATGAAGCGCCTCGTTCGGCGAATAGGCCGACAGGCAGCGCGCGAGGATCAGGCCGTCCTCCATCGCGGTCGCAGCGCCCTGGCCCATGAACGGCAGCATCGCGTGCGCGGCATCGCCAAGCAGCGTCACCCGGCCGGCGATCCAGGTATCGAGCGGCTTGCGCGCGTGCAGCGCCCATTTGAACAGCTGATCGGCGGGCGTCGCGGTGATGATCTCGCGCACCGTCCGGTCCCAGCCGTCGTAATGGCCGAGCAGCTCCTCGACGGTCGAGGGGATCGCCCAGCTTTCCTCCTCCCAGCCGTGCAGCTCGACGAAGGCGGCATAGTTGACGAGGCTGCCGCCGCGCACCGGGTAGCGCATGAACAGCCGCTGCGGCCCGACATGGATGCCGGGCGGCAGCGCCCGCACCGGCTCGGGCAGCCGTTCGACCGGCACGATGCCGCGCCATGCCACCTGGCCGGTGAAATGGGGGCGCTCGGGGGCGAACAGCGATTCGCGAACGCTCGACCGCACGCCGTCGGCCCCGACGACGATGTCGGCTTCGATCGCGCGCCCGTCGGCGAAGGTGACGCGGCCGTCGGGCGTCGCGGCGACGGCGCGGCTGTCGAGGTGGATGGAGCCCGGCGCCGCCGCCTCCAGCGCGCGGCTCAGCATTGCGTGCAGGTCGGCGCGATGGATGTGGGTGTAGGGCGCGCCATAGGTCGCCATCAGCGCCGGCCCGCGCTCGAATTCGAGCAGCACGTCGCCGGTCTGCCAGTGCTGCGCCCACTGCTTGCCGGGGATGACCCCGATCCGCGCCAGCTCGTCGCCCAGACCGAGATATTCGACGATCCGGCTGGCGTTGGGGCTCAAGGTGATGCCTGCGCCGACCTCGCCCAGCACCGGGGCCTGCTCGTAGACATCGACCGCGAAGCCGCTGCGCGCGAGCGCCAGAGCGCAGGTCAGGCCGCCCATACCCGCGCCGAGGATCGCGACCCTCATCAGGCGGCCGCCGGCTGGGCCGCGCCGTCGGTGTCAGCGGCGGCAAAGGTCGGGTAGCGCCCGAGGGTGAGCAGCAGCAGCGGGGCGGCGAGGAAGCCGATGCCGACCGCGGTCAGGATTGGATCGTAGCTGCCGGCGCTGTCGTAGATGCGCCCGAAGATCGGCGGCGCGATTCCGGCGAAGAACATCATCGCCAGCGTCTGCAGCGAATAGAGGAAGCCGTAGTTCTTCATCCCGAAATAACGCGAAACCATGAAGGCGACGAGGTCGAACTCCGCG
>JADCGM010000147.1 GCA_020249025.1 Alphaproteobacteria bacterium | reverse complement strand
TGCGTTGACCGGAAGTCGCTCAAACCCTAGGAAAATCAGGCTTAGGCCGGATTAGCTCAGCGGTAGAGCAGCGGTTTTGTAAACCGAAGGTCGGGGGTTCGATCCCCTCATCCGGCACCGTCGATAACACCCCTTCTGGACACGATCCGTTCCGGAAGGGGTGGCGCGCCCGTGGCCAGCGCGATCATCGCTGACAGGCGGCCGGTGACCTCGATGTCGGCCCCTCGCCCATCGGCGCGCGGCGTCATCACAATCCGGTCGACGAGGTCTCTCAGGGCGGGGATGGCGGCGAGGCGCGAGGCGTCGTCGGCCTTTGAAAATGCGGCGCTCAGGTCGGCAACCTGCGACCGGTAGCGCTGAGCCACGTTTGGATGAAGCGCGAGCGCCGGCGCGGCGTCGGCCTCGGCCAGGGCTGCCCTCGCCGCGTCGCGCTGCGCGGTCGCATCGGCGAGCGCTGCTCGCAGATCGGCAAAGACGTCGACGACGATCCAGCCCTCGCGCTCGGCCCGTTCCCGGCAGAGCGCGACCTGGTCGTCGATCGAGCGGTCAGACTGTAGGGTGCTGCTGAAGCGGGCGTAGATCGCCGTGCGCATGCGCGTTGCCTTCCGGGGAGTCCTGCCGAGCCATGGCGGCGCGATGATCCTCGTCAGCCGCGATGCGCGCAAGTGCTCGCGCCAGCGTCACGATCGCCGGGTCGAGAGGGGGCAAGGCGGCGCGAGTCGCCATTAGTCGTGGAGGCCGAGCCGCTTGCGGAGCGAGACGTACTCGACGGCCGACGGGCGGCCAGCTTCACGATCGTCGTCGGCCCACAGCTGCAGCAGCCGGCGGGTTTCCCGCGCCGCCCAGCGTCCTGTTTCGACGTCACCGCGCGTGCCGTCCCTGGTCTGTCGGGCCGCCATGGCGAGCGCGGTCAGCTTGAACCCGCGCTTGGCGAGCCGGCGCTCGAACAGCAACTTGTGAGGGCTCGCGCAGAATAGCTGGTTGTAGACGGCCGGGCTGAATGCCGCCCCGCATTCCGGGCAGCGCCGCTCGCGAAATATTGGACGGGCAACCGGGGCCGGAACGGTGCCCCGCGCGCTGTCGGCGATTTGGCGGGGTCCGCTCAGAGTGGAGACTGCAGCGGACATCATGCCGTCTCCCGCGGGTAGACGATGCGCTGCAGGCAATATTGGCACTCGCGGTAGGCGCTGTTGGCTGCCACAGGCCATTTGACTTTCCCAAGACCTCGCTTGCCGCAATCCGGGCATACACCCCTGGTTTGGCGAACGGTGGCGTCCCTGGGGAAGCGGTTCACTGGATACCCGCGAGCCATGTCAGCGGCCCTCCGCCTTTGCGATGGCGGCGCGGGCGGCATCCCCGAACTTCGCGCGCAGCCACGCTTGGACAAGCCGGACTTGCGTGTCGTCGACCGGCGCGTTGCCCGGGTCGGCGTCCAGCGCGTCGAGTGCGAGGTGCAGCGCCGCCAACACCTCAGGCGCTGCGGCGATCAGGTTGCCGTTCGCCTCGACTACCGAGCAATGGGCGGCGTCGGTGCCGTCGTTCATGATCGCGATCGTGACCTCGCCGTCTTCACCGGCGACGATCTCGCCAATGTCGAGAAACTCCCACGGCCCCGGCGTGTGCTGCGCGCTCATCGGGCGATGAAGCCGAGCATGTGGGCGCTGGCGAACACCGTGAGGACGAGCGTTGCCAGAACTTCAAACCAGTTCGGAAGGCGCCGATTGCGTAACGCGTAAGCTGTGGCGACGAAGCCGCAGCCAACCGCCGCGCCGACGATGACGAATGTCGCGAGATCCTGGGTGCTCATGTGAGCCGCTGCCTCCGGGTTGGGAGGCAGGTTATATGTCGGATGCGTCCGACACGTCAACAATCAATCGGATGTGTCCGACACGATCAGCTAAGCGAGCGACGGAATGCGGCGGTGGGACGATAAGATCCAATGACGATCGCGCAGACCTTGGTTTCCTCAATGCGCTCATCACCATCGTGAGCAGGGATGGGCGCTTGGAACTGCGGCTTCGATGACCGCGCTATCAGCCAAGCCTTGCCGGCATCATCGACGGCCCACTCTTTGACAGTGAGTTCACGAGTTCCGTCGAAACAGATGCGCTCAACGATGACATGATCGCCCGGCATCGGCTCTGTAGAAAGGTCGTAAGCACTGAGAACGTCTAGGAACGAGCCATCTGGATAGACGAGATCCATCGAGTCGCCGTCGACGCGCAGTCCATATCGACGCGCGCCCGGCACCGGATTGGGACCGACGACGATGCGGAACCTATCGTCTGGTTCCCACTCGGTGCTCTCGCGCCAGACGCCCGCCGCTACGCTTCCCCGTACCTCGACAAAATCACCAGCAAAGCTAGGCAGGCCGGCTCCAGCGATCTTCACGAACTCTGTGGCCGGAAGCCCGAGCGCGTCCGTGATACGCATCACAACTGACGGGTCCGGGTCTTTATTCCGGCCGCTGATAATGTCGTACACGGCCTGCGAGTGGAGCTCGGCGGCCAGCGAAAGACCGCGCTTAGAAAACTGCGGATCATCTCCCTCGGTCGCGTGGCGCAACGCCGCGACGAACCGCGGAAGATCGATTGATATCGGTGACCCCATGCGCGGGGTGATGCCGAAGTCGGACGCTCCCGACAATTTTCGGACCTGTCCGATACGCGCTTGACACGTCGGATACGTCCGACATACCGTGCCGACGTTATGTCGCTGCTCAACGATATCGAGGACTTCCTCGACCGCCATCAGATGGCCGCGACGAAGCTGGGTCGGGAGGCACTCCGCGATGCCAGCTTCGTCGCGAACCTGCGCGCCGGCCGGCGTGTGTTCTCTGAGACCGAGGCAAAGGTCCGCAGCTTCATGGACGACTACTCCCCATCGTCCCCCGACACGACGGCCTCTACCGCGGCCGTAACGACCGGGTCACCGGGTAATGGCCAGATCATTACCGGGCGGGCCGCATGAGCGAACTCGGCGCCCTGAAGCAGCTGCTGAAGCGCGAAACCCGTGCTCTGGTGAAGGCCGTCGGAGGCGGTGATGCCGGCTCGATGGCCTGCCGCGTCCGGCAGCAGGTTCTGTCGGACTACGGTAACATCACGCAGAGCGCGCGCTTCGTTCCTGCCGACGTCGTACTCGACCTCGAGTCGGTCTCGGTTGGTCGAACCGGCCATCCGCACGTGACGCGCATGCTGGCCCGCGCCGCAGGCTACGAGCTGGTGCCGCTGCCCGGCGCCCGGCCTGAGACCAAGAGCTGGCACGAGCATATCGCGGCCTGCGCCAAGGAGGCTGGAGAGGTCACTTCGCGCTTGGCGCTTGCGGTTGCCGGCGGGGTCAACGCCGACGAGGCCGGCGATCTCGTCCGCGAGGTCGAAGAAGCGATCCAGTCGCTCGTCGATCTGAAGTTTGCCCTGCGGGCCGTCCAGTCGGGCGACCTCGATAGCAGTTGAAGACCGGATAGGCGCGCTGGCAGGCCGCGCCCGAGGTAAAGCCGGCGTCAGCCGGAGTTCTCAAACAAACGCCTGCCACCATCGGCCCGACCGCGCAGGGGTGCGCTCGCCGGGCCGACACTGACGACACGATCCGCCACCGCCGCCGTGTGGGCCCTGCTCGCCCGGACGGCTTTCTGCATGCCCGGGGGTTTCATGACCGCATCCTCGACGACAGCTCAGGCACCCGGCGCGGCATCGCTCGCGCCGGCCGAGCTCCCGTCGATCGAGGCCGCGGTCGACTGGATCGCCCGGGCCCAGCCCGGCGCGACGCTCTGGTTCGGGACGGGCGCGGATCTCGATGACGATGCCTGCCTCGAGGGCGTCTGCTGGTTCATGTGCGACATGGCGGACACCGGGTTCGCCGAGATCGAGCTGCTCGGCATTGTACCCGGGCGCTTCCGGCTCGTCGCGACCCGCACCGCTAAGGGGTGGCTCACCCCTGAGACAGCCGAGATCCGCGCCGACGTCCGGCGCGTCGCAAACCTCTACCGCGACACGCCTGCCGAAGACCGAGCCGAGCAGCGCACGCTGCCGCCCGAGAAGCGCGTCGCCGAAGACCGGAGTGCCGCATGACGATGGCCGTCAAGCACAGTCTGCGCTTCGTGCCGCAGGCGCTCGATCCCGCGACCGAGCTGATGCTGGCCGCGACGCTGGTCGTGCTGGGGTCCGAGGCGCGGGACG
>JADCGM010000146.1 GCA_020249025.1 Alphaproteobacteria bacterium | reverse complement strand
CGCTGGCCGGCGCGCTGATCGGCTTTGCGATCGGCGCCATTGCCGGTGCGCTGCTGCCGCGCTCGCGGCGCGAGAACGAATTGCTTGGCGAGGCGCGCGACCGGCTCGCCGAGCGCGCCCGCGTCGCCGCGCAGGCCGCCGTCGACGCCGGACGCCAGCAGCTCGACGAGATGGGCGTCAATGCCGAGGCGGCGAAGTCAAAGCTCGCCGATATCGGCCAGCAGGCCGCCGACGTCGCCAAGACCGCCGGTCAGGCAGCCGCCGCCGAGCTCAAGCCGGCCGCGCCCCCCGCCGCCGGCCCGACCCCGGCGCTTTAAGTCTCCGCAGGGCGGCGACGCCCGCAAAAACGACAGGCGCGGTCACCTGCCATTCAGCGTCGTGACGCTAGGCAGGGACCGCGCCTTCGCTTATGTACGCCGCCGCAACGTTACCCTCTGGAGAGATTTCCATGAAGACCCTGACCGTGATCGCCGGTTTCGTCGCCCTCGCCGCCGCGCCTGCCATGGCGCAGTCGCCGCAGGTCGCGCAGGGCAAGAAACTCTTCCAGCAGAAGTGCGCGGTCTGCCACGTCGCGCCCGACGCTGCCACGCAGGCGGCGCGCGTCGGCCCGTCGCTGAAGGGCGTCATCGGCCGCAAGGCCGGCACCTCGCCGACCTTCCCGCGCTATTCGGCCGCCATGAAGAAGCACGGCGCCGTCTGGACCGAGGCCAACCTCGACAAGTATCTCGAGAACCCGCGCGCGGTCGTGAAGGGCACGACAATGGCCTTCGTCGGGCTGAAGCAGCCCGCCGAGCGCGCCGCGGTCATCGCCTACCTCAAGAGCGCCAAGTAACCGCCGGCGCGCCAGCCCGGAGTTTCGTCATGCGTCTATCCACCCGTCTCCTCGCGGCCGCCGTGCTGGCCGCAGCGCCTGTCGTTGTCGCGGCTCCGGCCGCGGCGCAGACGGCGGCGACTCCCGCCGATGCGGCGGCCGCCGGCAAGTTCGTCGACGGCCTCGCCGATCAGGCGTTCGCGATCCTGCGCGACAAGTCGATGAGCCGGTCGGCGGCGCGGGCGAAGTTCCGGACGCTGCTGAAGACCAACTTCGCGGTCGACGAAATCGGCGCGCGGCTGATCCGTCGTCACCGGGCGACGCTGACGCCCGCACAGGTCCAGCAGTACCGGGCGACCTTCCCCGACTGGGTGGTCGGCACCTATGCCGACCGTCTCTACGATTACGCCAACAGCGATCTGAAGGTGGTGCGCACGCTGCCGCGCGGCCAGCGCGGCGACGTCGACGTCATGACCCGCATCTCGCTTCCGGGCGGCGGCCAGCCGATCGACGCGACGTGGAGCGTCAAGAAGAACGATGCCGGCGCGTTCGTCATCCAGAACCTGACGGTGGCCGGCGTCAACCTGTCGCTGACCCAGGAAGCCGACTTCACGGCCTATATCCAGAAGAACGGCTTCGACGGCCTGCTGAAGTTCATGCGGGACGCCGCCAAGGCATGATCGACACATCGCAAGCCGCCTTCGTCCATCCGAGCGCGCTCCTTTATGGGCGGGTCACGATGGGCGAAGGCAGCTCGATGTGGTGCAATGCGGTCGTGCGCTCGGAGGCCGCGCATGTCGCGATCGGGCGCTACACGAACATCCAGGATTTCGTGATGATCCACACCGATCCCGGCCGTCCGGTCGAGATCGGCGACTATTGCTCGATCACGCACCATGCGACGATCCATGGCTGCAAGATCGGCAACAACGTCCTGATCGGCATCAACGCGACGATCTATTCGGGGGCGGTGATCGGCGACAATTCGATCGTCGGCCAGCACGCCTATGTCCGCGAGGGCCAGATCATCCCCGAGAATTCGATCGTCGTCGGCTCGCCGGCGAAAGTGATCCGCACGCAGAATGCGTGGATCGCCAACCGGATGAACGCGCTGTTCTATCACCGGAACGCGCTCGCCTACGCCAAGGGCGATCACCGCGCTTGGGAGGGGCCCGAGTTCGAGGCCTGGCTCGGTGAGACGATGCAGCTCTTGCAGCGCGAGTTCGAGGCGCTATAGCCGCGCCCCATGTCGAACCAGAAAATGCACCTTGTCTTCGGCGGGCGCGTCACCGATCCGCGCGGGCTCGAATTTGAAGACCTGTCCAAGCTCGATCTCGTCGGGGTCTATCCCGACTATGCCAGCGCCGAAAAGGCGTGGCGGTCGAACGCGCAGCGCACCGTCGACGATGCGGCGATGAAATATGTCATCGTCCATCTTCACCGGATGCTGACGCCGGACGCCTGACGCCCCTGCCCGCTTGACGGAACCCCGGCGGCGCGCGCCTGTTACGGTGCGCGAACGTCGAAGGGTCCTGCATGTCGAAGCTTCCCGCCAGTCCGATCGAGGTCAGCGATCCCGTCGTCCGCGACGCGGCCAAGCAGGCGATCGTCGGGCTGGGGCTGGCGGCGTCGATGTGGCTGGCGTGGCAGGTCGCCGACGCGCTGTTGCTGATCGTCGGCGCGCTGGTGTTCGCAGCGCTGCTCGATGGCGGCGCGCGGCTGCTCGGACGGGTCATCCCCGGCCGGCGCGCGCTGCGGCTGATGCTCGTCATCGTCCTGCTGCTGGCGGCGATCGCGGGCTTTCTGGCGGTCACCGGCTATCAGATCGCAGCGCAGTGGGAGCTGCTGCGAACGACGCTGACCGCGCAGCTGACCCAGCTGTCGGCGATCCTCGCCGACTACGGCATCACCAACTTCACCGGACGCGATGGCGAGGGCCTGATGTCGGGCCTCGCGACCGAGCTGTTAGGATCGGTCGGCAAGCTCACCGATTTCGTCGGCGGCGCCAT
>JADCGM010000145.1 GCA_020249025.1 Alphaproteobacteria bacterium | reverse complement strand
CCCAGCCGTCGTGCGCAGCCTCAAGCCAGAGGATGCTCGCACCGGCTGGGTTCCAGCTTTCGCTGGAATGACGATCAGTTTTTGGGATGAGGCGAACGGCGCTGCCATCCGCTGCCCCTCCGCCAAGAGAGGGGAGGCTAGATGGTGCCGAGCGCGCGGACGCGGGCGCGGAGGTGGATCTCGTTCTGCGAGAGCACGGTCGTCGTCGGCCGCACCCGCTCCATGATCATCCGCACATAGGGACGGACGAGCGGGCTGGTCAGCAGGCAAGGCGTCTCGCCGGCCTGGGCGAAGCGGTCGAACGCGTCGCGCAGCGCGGCGATGAACGCCTGCAGCTGCGACGGCGGCATGACGAGCTGGCGGTCGTCGCCGGTGCCGACGAGATTCTCGGCGAAGCGGTCCTCCCAGTCCGGCGACAGCGTGACGATCGGGATCGTCCCGTCGCGGGCGCAGGCCGAGGAGATCTGGCGCGCCAGCCGGCTGCGGACATGCTCGGCGAGATGGATCGGGCTCTGCGTGAAGCCCAGTCCCTCGGCGATGCCTTCGAGGATCGTCGGCAGATCGCGGATCGACACGCCTTCGGTGAGCAGCCGCTGCAGCACGCGCTGGATGCCCGACACCGCGATGCGCTGCGGCACCAGATCGCCGACGAGCTTCTGCAGATCCTTGGGCAGCTCGGCGAGCAGCGCCTGCGTGTCGGCATAGGACAGCAGATCGGCGATGTTGTCCTTGATGATCTCGACGAGATGGGTCGCGATCACGGTCGGCGCATCGACGACGGTGAGGCCGCGGAAGCCCGCCTCCTCGCGCAGCGCCGGGTCGATCCACAGCGCCGGCAGGCCGAAGGCCGGCTCGCGGGTTTCCTCGCCCGGAATGTCGGTCGGACCGTCGGCGCCCTGCAGCGCGAGCAGCCGGTCGACGCGCAGCTCGCCGCGGCCGACCTCGACCTCTTTCAGGTAGATCACATATTCCTCAGGCCGCAGCGCGAGGTTGTCGAGGATGCGCGTCGCCGGCAGCACGAAGCCGAGATCGGTCGCGAGCTGGCGGCGGAGCGCGCGCACCTGCTCTTCGAGCCGGTGCTCGGCGCCCGCGTCGTTGACGAGCGGCAGCAGCGCATAGCCGAGCTCGATGCGGATGGGGTCGACCGCGAGCGCGGCGGTGATCGGCTCCTCGGTCGGCGCCGGCGGCTTGGCGGCTTCGGCCGCCTCGTTCGCCGCGGTCTGGGCGCGGCTCTTGGTCAGGGTCCAGGCCAGCGCCATCGTGCCGCCGCCGAGCACCGCGAACGGCAGGAACGGCAGGCCCGGCATCAGCGCGAGGCCGATGAGCAGCGCGCCGGCCATGCCGATCGCCTTGGGATCGCGCGACAGCTGCTGCGCGATCGCCGCTTCGGCGCGGCCAGTGACGCCGCCCTTCGAGACGAGCATGCCCGCCGCGACTGAGACGATCAGCGCCGGGATCTGGCTGACGAGACCGTCACCGACGGTGAGGATCGTGTAGGTGTGGAAGGCGGTGCCGATATCGAGGCCGTGCACCGCGACGCCGATGATCAGGCCGACGATGATGTTGACGGCGGTGATCAGCAGCCCCGCCACGGCATCGCCGCGCACGAATTTCGAAGCGCCGTCCATCGCGCCGAAGAAGCCGCTTTCGGCTTCCAGCTCGCTGCGCCGCTCGCGCGCCTGCGCCTCGGTGATGAGGCCCGACGACAGGTCGGCGTCGATCGCCATCTGCTTGCCGGGCATCGCATCGAGGCTGAAGCGCGCCGCCACTTCGGCGATGCGCCCCGCGCCCTTGGTGATGACGATGAAATTGATGATGACGAGGATCGCGAAGATCGTCAGCCCGATGATGACATCGCCGCCCATCAGGAAGGTGCCGAAGGCGGCGATGATGCCGCCGGCCGCATGCACGCCCTCATGACCGTCGGTGAGGATCAGCCGGGTCGAGGCGAGGTTGAGGCCGAGACGCAGCAGCGTCACGACGAGCAGCACCGTCGGGAAGGCCGAGAAATGCAGCGGCTTCTCGATGAACAGCGCCGTCATCAGGATCATCACCGAAAAGGTGATCGACAGCGCCAGGCCGAAGTCGAGCAGCCAGCCCGGCATCGGCACGATGAGCATTGCGATGATCGCGATCACGCCCCCGGCGAGGCCGAGGTCGCGCATCGACGCCCGCGTCGGGCGCATCGAGGGAGCGGCCGAGGCCATCGTCACATCGCCATGGCGACGGCGTCGTTGGCGCCGGGCGCGGGCACGGTCACGCCGGCGGCGCTGTATTCGTGCAGCTTGTTGCGCATGGTGCGGATCGAAATGCCGAGCAGGCGGGCCGCATGCGTGCGGTTGCCGGCACAGTGCTTCAGCGTGTCGATGATGAGGTCGCGCTCGACGTCGGCGACGGTGCGGCCGACGAGCGTCGCGGTCGACGCCGCGCCGCCGACGCCGGCGCCTTCACCGCCCGCGATCGGGGTGCCGTCGGCGAGCAGGATGTTGCCGGCCTCGATGCGCGTGTCGCTGGCGAGCAGCACGGCGCGGTGCACGGTGTTCTCGAGCTCGCGGACGTTGCCGGGCCAGCGATAGGCGCGCAGTGCCGTCATCGCCTCGTCGTCGAACGGGCGATAGGGCAGGTTGTTCATCTCCGCGAACTTCTTGGCGAAGTGCGTGGCGAGCGGTCGGATGTCGCCCGGCCGGTCGCGCAGCGCCGGCATGCGGACGTTGACGACGTTCAGCCGGTACAGAAGGTCCTCGCGGAAGGTGCCTTCCTTCACCGCCTCGGCGAGATCGCGGTTCGAGGTCGCGAGCACGCGGATGTCGACCGGCACCGAGGACGCGCCGCCGACGCGGTCGATCCGGCGCTCCTGAAGCGCGCGCAGCAGCTTGGCCTGCAGCCGCACGTCCATCTCGCTGATTTCGTCGAGCAGCAGCGTGCCGCCGTTGGCCTCCTCGAACTTGCCGATGCGGCGCGCGACGGCGCCGGTGAAGGCGCCTTTCTCATGGCCGAACAGCTCCGATTCGAGCAGCGCCTCGGGGATGGCGGCGCAGTTCACCGCGACCAGCGGCTTCGACGCGCGCGACGAGCGGCGATGGATCTCCTGGGCGATGACTTCCTTGCCGGTGCCGCTCTCGCCGGTGATGAGGATCGAGGCCTCCGACTTCGCCACCGCGCGCGCCAGCTCGATCGCGCGCAGGGTCGCTGGGTCGGCGGCGACGAGCTCATCGGTCTGCTCGGCCGAGAAGGCGGCGATGACGGCCGCGATCATCTCGGCGTTCGGGGGCAGCGGCACATATTCGCGCGCACCGGCGCGGATCGCCGCCACCGCCGCGTCGCGGTCGTTCTCGACGCCGCAGGCCACGACCTCGGCCGCGAAGCGCTCAGCGCGCAGGCGGCTGATGAACTCCGCGATCGGCTGGCGGACGTCGATCATCACGAGATCGGCGCCGGAGCGGCGGAGCAGGTCGAGCGCGGTGTCGGCGTCGGGCGCATGGGTGATGCGCGCGCCCCCGGCGATGGCGAGGCGCGAGGCTTCGGCCAGTTCGGTGCCGAGGCGGCCGACGATGAGCAGGCGGACGGTCATGACAGGGGTCCTTAGACGCGGGGCGACTTGACGATTTCGGTCATCGACACGCCGAGCTGGTCGTCGACGAGCACGAGCTCGCCGCGCGCGACGAGGCGGTCGTTCACATAGACGTCGACGAGTTCGCCGATGCGGCGGTCGAGCTCGACGATCTCGCCCTGGCGCATCCGCGACAGGCGGCCGACGTCCATGGTGGTCCGGCCGAGCACCGCGCGCACCTTCACGGGCACGTCGAGCAGCGCGTCGAGTCCGAGCACGGGGGCGTCGCCGGCGAGCGGGGCCGGGGTCAGTTCATTGTCGCCGATGGGGGAGAGGTCGGTCATGTCGCGGCCTTTCAGGCGGTCATCCACTGGCGGATCAGGGTGGCGGCTTCGCCGGGATTCTCGGCGGCGAGATCGCTGGCCTTGCGGGCGAGAACCGCGCGCTGGTGGCCGGCGTCACGCTCGGCGTCGATCGCCGATTCGAGCGCTTCCTGGCGGGGCTGCTGGGGGGTGAGATCGATCGGACCCGCGGGGCCACCAAGGTTGGCCGCACCGGCCGGACCGGCGAGCGCGGGCTGCGGCACCGGCAGGCGGTCGCGCATCAGCTTGGCGATCATCCACAGGCCGCCGAGCAGCATGCCGCCCATCAGCAGCAGCCGGGCGAGGCCGAACAGCTCGCCGGTCGGGAGCGCAAAGCCGCTCTCCTCGGCGCCGGCATCGGCGGCAGCGAACTTCAGGCTGTCGACGACCACGCGGTCGCCGCGCTGCGCATCGAAGCCGACGGCGTTCTCGACGAGGCGCTGCAGGCGCTGGATCTCGGCGGCCGACCGCGGCTTCCAGGCCGCGCCCTCGCCGACGCCGTCGACCATCACCGAGACGGTGAGGCGGCGGATGCCGCCGGCCGGGCGGACGCGGGTGCGCTTCGTCACGCTGTTGTCGTAGGTGGTCTCTTCCGAGCGCTGCGTCGCCTGGGTGCGGCGCGCATCCCCCGGCGCGGCGGTCTGCCGGTTCTCGGGCATCTGCGTCGCGACCGTCGCCGCGCCGCCGAGCAGCGCCGAATTCTCGTCAGCCGATTCGCCGCTCTCGACCGAGGTGGTCTTGGCGATGACCTGGCCGTCGGGGTCGAACTGGGCCTGCTCCTCGCGCAGCTCGTCGGGGTCGAGCTCGACGGCGACCTCGGCGCGGACGCGGCCGTCGCCGACGACGCTCGCCAGCAGCGTTTCGACATTCTCGCGGAGCTGGTTCTGAAGCGCCATGCGGCGCTCGTCGGTGGCGCCGGCGCCGCCCGGATCGCCGGCGCGGGCGAGCAGCGTGCCGTTCTGGTCGACGATCGAGATACGCTCGGGCGCCAGCTCGGGAACCGAGGCGGCGACGAGATAGCGGATGGCGTCGACCTGCTGCGCGCCGAGGCGGCCGCGGGTGCGCAGCTGAACGGCGGCGGAGGCCGGGCGCGGCTCGGTCGCAAACAGCTGGCGCTCCGGCATCACGAGGTGGACGCGGGCGCGGGTGACGGTCTCGAGGCTTTCGATCGAGCGGGCGAGTTCGCCCTCGATCGCGCGGGTCTGGTCCATCTTCTCGCGCGCCGCCGACAGGCCGAACGGCGCTTCGGCGTCGAGAACCTCATAGCCGATCTTGCCGCCGACCTTCTCGCCGGCGAGCGACATGCGCAGTTCGGGCAGCCGGTCGACGGGGGCGAGGATGGCGCTGCCGTCGGGCGACAGCTGATAGGGGACATTCTGGGCGGCGAGCTTGCCGCTGATCTCCTGCGCGGTCGCCGGGTCGAGGTCGGTGAACAGATAGCCCATCGGGCCCTTGCCCTGCATGTTGGCGACCGCCGCCAGACCGCCGATCAGCAACAGCGCCACCGCCCCCATTGCGGCGAGGCGCTGCCAACCCATCTGGCGGATGAAATCGCGAACGGCGTCCACACAAAGCTCCCTGGAAATCTCCCGTGTTTCCTAGGGAAGCGGGGGTGATCTGGCGGTTAATCCCGGCAGCAATTACCCACCGGATCGGCAGGAATTGCCGGGATTGCGGGCCGATCAGGCCGGAAGCGCGGCCAGCAGGGCGGCGCGGCGGTCGGCGGCGCTCACCGACAGCCCTCCGGTGAGCCAGTCGGCATCGACATCGCCGGGCGCGAACGAGGGATCGGTCGCCACGTCGATTCGCAGCGTTGCGGCCCGCGCAGCGGCGGCTGCTTCCGCGGCCGCGCGGGCGGCGTCGGCGACATCGGGATGAACGGTGAGGCGCAGCACGGGGCTGCCAGCCGCCTGCCGCACCGCATCGGCGATGGCGGCGGCGGGCGGGGCGTCGGGCAGAGCGCGGCCGGCGAGATGCTCAGCGGCGGCAAGGCCGAGCTCGCCCGCGGCGTCGGCGACCTCGGCGAGCGTCGCCTCGAGCCGGTCGGCGGCGCGGTCGAGCGCGGAGGCGATCGAGGCGGCGAGCGCACGGGCCAGCGAATCGCCCTCGGCACGGCCGGCCGCGAGACCCGCATCGAAGCCCTCGGCGCGAGCGATGGCGCAAGCGGCCTCGCGCTCGGGATCGGCCGCGGCCGCGGTGTTGTCCGACGGCGCGAACTCGTCGAGCGCGAACCGGCGGATCACGGCGGACATCAGACGAGAACCTCCTCGTCGCTGCTGGCGTCGGCGAGCGCGATGGCGCCGCGGTCGGCGAGCGACTTGGCGACGCGCACGAGGTTGGACTGCGCCTCCTCGACGTCGCGCAGGCGGACCGGGCCGAGCGCCGCGATCTCCTCGCGAAGCAGACGGCCGGCGCGCTCCGACATGCCGCCGAAGAACAGGTCCTTGATCTCGTCGGTCGCGCCGCGGAGCGCGAGCTTGAGGTCGGCGCGCTCGGCCTCGCCGACGACCGCCTGGATCGCCGCGGGCGTGAGCCGGCCGAGATCCTCGAACGTGAACATCAGCGAGCGGATGCGCTCCGCCGATTCGGGCGCCTTCGATTCGAGCGCGTTGAGCAGCGCCTCCTCGGTCGAGCGGTTGAAGGCGTTGAACACCTCGGCCATCGCCTCGTGCGGATCGCTGCGCTGGGTGCGCGCCAGATTGGTCATGAACTCGGCGCGCAGCGTCTGCTCGATCTGGTTGAGCACGTCCTTCTGCACGACCTCGAGCTTGAGCATGCGGCCGATGACGTCGACCGCGAACTCCTGCGGCAGCTCGGTCAGCACGCGCGCGGCATGGTCCGGCTTCAGCTTGTGGAGGATGACGGCGACGGTCTGCGGATATTCGTTGCGGAGATAGGAGGCGAGCACCGCCTCGTTCACATTGCCGAGCTTGTCCCACATCGTGCGGCCGAACGGGCCGCGGACGTCGTCCATGATCGACTTCACCTTCTCGGGCGGCATCACCGCCGCGAGCAGGCGCTCGGTCGTCTCGAACGAGCCGTTGAGGTTCGACAGGCCGCCGAGTTCGGCCGAAAAGCTCGAGCACAGATATTCGGCGACCGCCGCCGGCATGCGGCCGAGCGACGCGATCGCGGCGGACAGCTCCTTGACCTCGTCCTCGGCGAGCTGTTCCCAGATCGGGCGCCCGCCCTCTTCGCCGAGCGCGAGCATCAGCGCGGCGGCACGCTGGATGCCGCTCAGTTTGCGAAGTTCAGGCGGCTCGGCGAGCGGCAGTTTCATGGTCGGGTTCCGCAGCTAGGCAGTTCTTGCCGGGCCGGATGCCGCGTCGCCGGTTTACGCGCGGTTAGTCGGCAGACCTGTAGCCAGACCCGGCCATGGCGATCGACAGCCTTTCGGGCGCCGCTGCGCTCAACCTGCTCGGCTGGTCGGCGACGACCACGTCCGGGACGACGGCCGGTATCGAAACCGCTGCCGTCCGTCGTGCGCGCGCGCAGTTCACGACGCCCGCCGTCATCGCGCCCTGGGATACCCCCGCTGCCGCCGCGTCGACCCGCGCCGAATCGGTGCTGGCGATGAAGTCGCTGATCGATCCGGCGAGTGCGCGCGATCCCGACCTCGCCACCACCTTCACCGCCTTCAAGGCGCTCGACCGGCTGAAGACGCTCGCCGCCAGCGCCGCCAAGGCCGGCCTCGCCGATTCGAGCCGCGCCGCGCTCGACGCGCGTTTTGAGAAGGGCATGGCCGAGGTTCAGGCCTTCCTCGCCGGTTCGTCGACCGACAAGCTCCGCCTCGCCTTCGGCAAGTCGCAGTGGAACATGCAGACCGTCGCCATCCCCAAGGGCGCGGCGACCGTGAAGAATCCCGGAGTCGTCGAGGCACGCGCCACGCCGATTCCCGCCTTCACCGGCACCGAGATCTTCGAGGTCGCGCTGACCAAGGCCGGGCGTACCGACCGCGTCACCGCCTCGCTCGATGGCAAGCCGCCGACGCTCGACAACATCGTCGCCGCGCTCAACACCGCCATCGCCTCGGTCCAGCTCGTCCGCGCCGACGGCTCGGTCCAGACCACGCCCGAAGGCAATCCGATCTCGCGCTACATCTCGCGCTTCGAGGTCGAGAAGCAGGCCGACGGCAAATGGGGCCTGACGATGAAGGGCGTCGAGACCGAGAGCGTCGCGCTCGATCAGGTCGGCGCCGGCGACTCGCTCGTCGTCGCCACCGGCTCGACCATTCTCGATGCGCCGACCGCCTCGCGCCTTATCCGTCTCGATCCCTCAGCCGGCCTTGCGCAGAAGACGCTCGGCACCATCGAGGCGGTCGACCGCGAGGCGAGCGCCCGCGCCGCCCTGGAGGCGACCGCCAAGAAGCCCGCCGCGCCGGTGATGGCCGCGACCCGCACCGCCGCGGTCGCCGTCGATGCGCAGGGCTTCTCCTACGTTGTCGGCACCACCGCTGGCGACATGGGCGCGCAGCTGTCCGACGGGCGCGACCGGCTGTTTCTCGCCAAGGTCGACAGCGAGGGCCGCACGATGTGGCGGCGCACGCTCGGCGTCGCCGGCCCGGCCGAGGGCGCATCGGTCGTCGTCACGCCCGATGGCGGCGTCGCCGTGGCCGGGTCGACGACCGGCAAGCTCGGCGCCGGCGATCGTCTGTCGGGCCGCGACAGCTTCGTCGCCAAGTTCGCCGCCGACGGCACCCCCGGTTTCATCACCCAGATCGACAGCCGCGCCGACGACCGCGCCACCGCGCTCGCGGTCGGCGCCGACGGTAGTCTCTATGTGGGCGGACGCGTCGACGGCGCGCTTCCCGGGCAGACCGGCTCGGGTGGCGGCGACGCGTTCGTCATGCGTCTCGATTCCACCGGTCGCGTGCAGGCACGCACCCAGTTCGGCACCGCCGGCATCGACAGCGTCGCCGCCCTTGCGGTCGATACCGACGGCTCGGTCGTCATCGCCAGCAACGGCCCCGGCGGGGCCAGCGTGCGCCGCGTCGCGGGCGGCGATCTCAGCCCCGTCGGCGCGGCCGCGACCATCGGCGGCGCGGTCAGCTCGCTTGCCATCGACCGTGTCACCGGCGCGATCGCCGCCGCCGGACAGGAGGGTGGCGACGCCGTCGTCACCCAGCTCGACGCCTCGCTCGGCGGTGCGGTCGCCACCCGCCTGGGCGGGACCGGCGACGACCGCGTCGACAGCCTCGCCTGGATGGATGGCGCGCTTTACGCCGGCGGCCGCACCCGCAGCGATCTCGGCGGGACCGCCGTCGGCAGCGGCGACGGCTTCGTCGCCACCATCGCCGCCAATGGCGCGGCGACCGCGGTCAAGCGCTTCGGCACGCCCGGCGGCCGCACCGAACCGGTGATGGTCGCCGCCGCCCCGGGCGGGGCCGCCGCGCTCGGCGCGCTCGGCCTGCGCCGCGGCGCAATCGACCGCCCCGAATCGAAGCTGCTCATTGCGCAGACGACGGTCCGCCCGGGCGACAGCTTCCGCATCCGCGCCGGCGACGGCCCGGTCCGCACCGTCACCATTACGGCCACCGACACGATGGCGACGCTCGCGACCAAGGTAAACCGCATCCTCGTCAACGAGGGCAAGGCGACCGCGCCGAGCCTCAGCAGCGGCGTCTCGCTCCGCATCGAGGCGAGCAAGACCGGCCGGGTCGAACTGCTCGCCGGGCCCGAGGGGTCGGATGCGCTCGCCAGGCTCGGCCTTGCGCCGGCGCGGCTCCAGCGTCCGAAGGCGAGCGACGGCGATGATTCGCTGGTCACGCCCGGCGGCAGCTTCGGCCTCGGCCTCGATCCGGCGCTGACGCTTGCCGACCAGAAGAACGCCGAGAAGGCGCTCGCCCGGATCGAGGCGGCGATCGGCACCGTCCAGAGCGCCACCCGCTCGCTCTACTGGAGCGACCTCAAGGCGCAGATCGTCAATGACAATGCGTTCGGAAAGTCCGGCGCCGTCCCCGCCGCCACCAGCGCGCGGATCGACAACTACCGCCAGGCGCTCGCGCGCCTGACCTCAACCACGGGAGGCTTCTGATGGCCCAGACCGGAATCGGCCTGCTCGACGCGCTCGCCGGGTCGATGCGCACGCTCACCCGCAAGCAATCGGTGATCGCCGAGAACATCGCCAATGCCGACACCCCCGGCTATCGCGCGCGCGCGGTCGCCGAGGACGGCTTCGCCGCCAAGCTCGGCCCCGCCGTCGCCCCGACTGCGCGCATGGCCGCACTCGGCGCGAAGACTCCGTTGCCGGCGCGCGGCATCGTCGAGGCGAAGTCCGAGGTGAAGCCCAACGGCAACAGCGTCTCGCTCGAGGACCAGATGCTGGAGATGGGGCGCGTCCAGACCGACTACGCCGCCGCGACCGCGCTCTATCGCAAGAGCGTCGGCCTCCTGAAGATCGCGCTCGGCCGCCAGGGCGGCTGATCGCGGCGCTGCGGCCTCGCATGCGTCCGGCGCGGTGCGCCGGCGCGCAGCTCAGACCTTCGAATTGACGATGATCGCGCCGGGCGCGCGGCTGGCGCCGCCGTTGATCCCGTAGAGCGACGGGCCGCTACGAGCGGTCGTCGCGATCTCGCCGAGCAGCTGCTCGACGGCGCGGCGGCGCAGCTCGAGCTGCTTGGTCGTGTGCTCGGCGAGCTCGACGAGCTGGCGGATCGCCTCGGCGAGTTCGGCCTTGTCGCCCTCCAGAACGCCCGACTGGCGCACGTAGCGGGTGGCGATGGCGAGCCGGTCGGCGAGCCGCGCCTTCTCGGCTGCGAACTTGTAGAGATCGGGCGCGGGCCCGCCGGTGGCGAGCGCCGAGGCTTCCTCGCGCAGCACGCTGGCGAGATGGGCGATCAGTTCGAGCGTTTCCTCGGCGGTCGTCATTTCGCACCCCCGGCACGCTCCAGCGCGACCTCGACCGACCGGGCGACGCCGATGCCGCCATGGCGGGCGATCGAGTCGCCGACGCGTTCGGCAAGCATGCTGCGGAAGATCTCCTCGGCCGCGCCGCCGCCCATGTCGGACCGCGGCATGCTCTCGAACATCTGGCGCACGAGCTGGCCCGCCAGCACCGCCTCGAACTCCGCCGCGGCCTTGCGGTGGGCGGGCGTGACGGCGGTCATCGCCGGCAGCGCCGGGACGGGGGGAAGCGACGCGGACGAGACGGGAAGCGGCACTAGAACACCTCGATTTCGGCCTGGAGCGCACCGGCGGCGCGCAGCGACTGGAGGATGGTGATGAGATCGCGCGGCGACACGCCGAGCGCATTGAGGCCGGCGACAAGGTCGCGCAGCGACGCGCCGCCGTCGATCACGGCCATCGACTTGCCGGAGCCGTCCTCGACGCTGATCGCAGTGCGCGGCACGATGGCGGTCTCGCCCGTCTTCGACAGGCCGTTGGGCTGCGAGACCTGCGGCGCCTCGGCGACGCTGATCGTCAGATTGCCCTGCGCGATCGCGACCTTGGAGATGCGCACATCGGCGCCCATCACGACGGTGCCCGAGGCTTCGTCGATGACGATCCGCGCGGTCTGGTCGACATCGACCGGCAGCCGCTCGATCCGGGTGACGAGCGAGACGATCCCGCCCTGCCACCCCTGCGGCGTGCGCAGCTCGACGGTGCCGGGATCGAGCGGGGTCGCCGCCGGCGTGCCGAGTGCGGCGTTGATCGCCTGGGCGACGCGCTGGGCGGTGGTGAAATCGGGATTGCGCAGCGCCAGCTTGACCTGATCCTGTCCGGCGAAGCCGAAGCCGACTTCGCGCTCGACGATGGCGCCGCCGGGCACGCGCGCCGACGTCGTGCTGCCGCGGCTGACGGTGGCGGCTGCGCCCCGCGCCGAGAAGCCCGACACCTGCACCGACCCCTGCGCGACCGCATAGGCCTCGCCGTCGAGGCCGAGCAGCGGCGTCGCGATCAGCGTGCCGCCCTGGAGCGAGGTGGCGTCGCCCAGCGCCGCGACCTGCACGTCGACGCGGCCGCCCTTGCGCGCATAGGCGGGCAGGTTGGCGGTCACCATCACGGCGGCGATGTTGGCGGGCTTCATGTCGTTCGGACGGACGGTGACGCCCATCCGCTCGAGCATCGAGGCGACCGCCTGCGTCGTGAACGGCGCGTTGCGCGGATTGTCGCCCGTGCCGGCGAGGCCGACGACGAGGCCGTAGCCGACGAGCTGGTTCTCGCGGACGTTCTCGACCTCGACGATGTCCTTGATCCGCGAGGTCGCGGAGGCCGTGGCGGGCCACAGTGCGAGGCTGGCGAGCAGCAGGGGGCGAAGCATCCGTGTCATGTCGCGAGCGCTTTTGCACACCGGATGTTTCCGCGATGGAAACCCCCGGCCGGGTATGGGATCGCCATGCGCATCGAGACCGGAATCCCCCGCCTTCGCCCCGTCGCCGGCCGCACGTCGGCGACCGCGGCGAGCTTCACGCCCACCGCCGGGTCCACCCCGTCGCGCGCGGCGGGCGGCGCCGCCCCGGCCGCCTATGTCGGCGGCCTGTTCGGCGTGGCGCCGGAGGACGACGCGACCGCGCGCCGCTCGCGCGGGGTCGCGCAGGCGGAGGCGATGCTCGACGATCTCGATGCGCTCCATGCCGGCATCATCGCTGGCCGCATCCCGCGCGCCCGGCTGGAGGCGATGAGCACCCGCCTCGCCAGCGCCGAGACCCCCGACGACCCGCGCCTCGCCGCGATCACGTCGGACATCGAACTCCGCCTCGCCGTCGAACTCGCCAAGCTCGCGGCCTGAGCCCTTCCTCCCCTCGGGGACGGAAGCGCGCTTAACGTCCGGCCTTGGCGCGCAGCCCCATCACGAAGCCGATAACCTCGGCGACGCCGGCATAATGCTCGACCGGGATCGGCTTGCCGATCTCCGAGGTCGCGTGCAGCGCGCGGGCGAGCGGCGGGTTCTCGACGACGGTCACGCCGGCCTCCTCGGCGACCTGGCGGATGCGCAGCGCGACCGCGTCGACACCCTTCGCCAGCACCACCGGCGCGGCGGTGACGCCATGCTCGTACTGGAGTGCGACCGCGAAGTGGGTCGGGTTGGCGATGACGACGGTCGCCTTCGGCACGTCGGCCATCATGCGGCGGCGCGAGCGTTCGAGCGCGATGGCGCGGCGCTTGGCCTTGATGTGCGGATCGCCCTCGGCGTCGTGATGCTCGTCCTTCACCTCCTGCTTCGTCATGCGCATGCGCTTGAGGAAGGAGAAGCGCTGGTAGGCGGCGTCGAGGATGGCAATGACGCCGACGATGACCGCGACCGCGGCGGTCAACTTGAACGCCAGCGCGCCCGCAAGCTTGGCGAGACCGCCGGCATCGAGCTGCGCGGCCAGCGCCAGCGCGCCGACATCGGGGCCGATCACCCAGACCGCCGCGATGCCGACCGCGGCGAACTTCGCCAGCGTCTTCAGGAATTCGGTCAGGTTGAGCACGCGCTTCAGGCCGGCGATCGGCGACAGCTTGCTCCACTTGGGCTTGACGCGGTCCCAGGCGATGGTCGGCCGACCCTGGACGAGGCCGCCGACGATCGACACCGCCATCAGCACCGCGAACGGCACGAGCAGGATCCGCCCCGACAGCGCCAGTGCCTCCAGCGCCACGCGCCGCGCGCCGCCAGGATCGAGCGGCGAATCGCCGGCATGTTCGATGAGATCGGCGAGCCCCTGCATCGCCTGCGCCGAGGCGACCGCGAGCATGCCGCCGACGATGAGCACGCCTGCAAACATCGCGGCGTGGCGCATCTCGGCCGCGGTCGCGACCTCGCCGCGCTTGCGTGCGTCGTCGAGCCGCTTGTGGGTCGGCTCTTCTGTTTTCTGATCGTCCTCGGGCGCGTCCGACATGGGCTCAGCCGAACAGGCCGGCGAGGCCGTCGCGCACCGCGCCGACGAAGAGCGTCAGGATCAGCCCGATGGTTGTCGCCAGCAGCGCGAAGGCGGCGAGGATCGACAACGGCTGGGCGATGAAGAACACTTGGATGGTCGGCGCCAGCCGCGCCATGAAGCCGAGGCCGAGGTTTAAGATCAGGCCGAACAGCAGGAACGGCGCCGCCAGCTGCACCGCGATCGCGAAGCTCTGGGCGACCGCGGCGATGCCGCCGCGCAGGATGTCGTCGACGGGCAGCGGGCCGGCGGCCGGGAACAGCTCATAGGATTTGGCGATGCCGGCTATGGCGGCGTGATGCAT
>JADCGM010000144.1 GCA_020249025.1 Alphaproteobacteria bacterium | reverse complement strand
TGGTCCGGCCGATGCGGATCTTGTCGGCGATGAGGCGGAACTCGACACCGACCGGATCGGGCACCTCGCGCCCGACGACACCGAGCGACTCGGTCACCGGCAGGCCCGAGCGCAGGCCGCGCACCAGCAGGTCGATAGCGTCGGGGAAGCGCGTCGTGAAGGCGGCGGCGCGCTTCTTGATCATCATCCCGACGACAAGGTGCGGCAGCCCCGCACCGGCGAACAGCGCCAGCGACATCACGAGCAGGAACGGCAGCCCGGCGACGATGCCGAGGAACAGCACCATCAGCGCCACGGTCGCGCAAGCAATGGCGTAGCCGCCGATCGTCCACTGCTTGCCGGTGCGCTGGAGGCGGGCGCGCAGCTCGGCGGGCTTGGGCACGAAACGGCCGGCGAAGCTGTCGAGCTTGTTGACCGAGCGCGCCGCGACGATCCGCTTCATCGCCGCCTTGGCGTGGGCCTCGCGCGTCGCGGCATGGCGCTCGCGGATGCTCTCCAACCGCTTGGCCGCCTTCTTGGCGCCGGGGTCGCCCGCGAACGCCATGACGCCGAGGCCGAGCATCAGCGACAGCAGCAGGAACAGCCCGAAGAAGGCGAGATCAGCGGTCGCCATCACATGCACTCCATCAGCGCGCGGCCGAGCCCGTAATATTCGGCGCGGTCGTAGAAGGCGGGGCGCAGCCCGGTCGAGACATGATCGCCCTTGAGCGTCCCGTCCTCGTTCTCGCCGTCATATTTGTAGAGGTAGAGGTCCTGCATGGTGATGACGTCGCCCTCCATGCCGACGATCTCCGAGATGTGCGTGATGCGGCGCTTGCCGTCGCGCATGCGGCTGATCTGGATGACCATGTTGACGGCATCGGCGATCTGCTGACGGATCGCCTTGGGCGGCAGGTTGAGCCCGGCCATGTTGATCATGTTCTCGAGCCGGGTCAGGGCCTCGCGCGGGCGGTTGGCGTGGAGCGTGCCGAACGAGCCGTCGTGACCGGTGTTCATCGCCGCGAGCAGGTCGAACGCCTCCGGTCCGCGTACCTCGCCGAGGATGATGCGGTCGGGGCGCATGCGCAGCGCATTCTTGACGAGATCGCGCATGTTGACCGAGCCGTTGCCTTCGAGATTGGCGGGGCGCGTTTCGAGGCGGACGACGTGCGGCTGCTGGAGCTGGAGTTCGGCGGCGTCCTCGATGGTCACGACGCGCTCGTCGGGGTCGATGTTGCGCGAGATGGCGTTGAGCATCGTCGTCTTGCCCGAGCCGGTGCCGCCCGAGATGATGATGTTGAGCCGCACGCGCCCGGCGATGTTCAGGAGCCGGCACATCTTCGGGGTCAGCGAACCGAAATCGACCATCTTTTCGAGCGTCAGCTTCGACTTCGAGAATTTGCGGATGGTGATGGTCGTGCCGTCGATGGCGAGCGGCGGGATGATGACGTTGACGCGGCTGCCGTCGAGGAGGCGCGCGTCGCAGATCGGCGAGCTTTCGTCGACGCGGCGGCCGACCGCCGACACGATCCGCTGCGCGATGTTGAGCAGATGCTGCTCGTCGCGGAAGGTGACGTCGGTCAGCTCGATCTTGCCCTTGCGCTCGGCGAAGACCGTCTTCGGGCCGTTGACCATCACCTCACTGACGCTGTCGTCGTTGAGCAGCGGCTCGAGCGGCCCCAGCCCGAGCATGTCGTTCAGCAGCAGCGTGACCAGATCGCGCTGTTCGGCCTGGTTGAGGTTGATCTTCTCGCCGACAAGGATCTCGGAGATCACCTCGGAGACCTGCTCGGCGAGTTCGCCGCGGCTCATCTCGGCGATGACGCTGGCGTCGATGCGCTCCATCAGCAGCGGCTGAACCCGGTCCTTCGCCGCCGAGACGGTGCCGCGCGCGGCGGCCGCCGCCCGGCCCGCGCGCTCGGGGTCCGCTTCGGGCTGAAGCCCGCCCAACTGGCCGACGAGTTCGTTCAGCAGCACCGTGATGGTGTCGCGCACCGCATTCTCGTCGCCGGCGATGCCGTCGCGGCGCATCACCTCGCGGATATGGCCTTCCATCTGCTCGGACAGGTCGCCGCGGCGGCGCTTGCGCGCGCTGTCGGGCGGGAACAGATCGAGCAGCATCGGCGCCAGCGCCGAATGCACCCGCCACAGACAGGCGGTGTCGCCGCGCGGCGGGGCCGGCGGCGACTGGGGTTCGGGAGCGGACAGTTGGGGGCCGGGCCGCTGGGCGACGATCGGGCGGGCCCCGGCCGGACGCAGCGGCCCGGCCGGCCCACCCGCCGGCGGTCCGCCGCCCTTTCTGCCGAAACCCATGACCGCCATCGCCATTCAGGCGCCGCGTCAGGCCGCGCGCTTGGCGAGGAGCGCGCCGAGACCGAGCCTGTCGAGCAGCGAGGGGCGGACGTCGCCCAGCGCGCCGCCGGCCTCGACGAGGCGGGCGTGCAGCGCATCGATGCCGCTGCCGAGCTTGGTGCCGCCGGCGGCCGCGGCCAGCGACTTGCCCTGCCGCGCCGCATTCGCCGCGGTCTTGGCGTCGTGCGGAAGCGCTATGTCGATGGCGCGCTCGATGGAGGCCTCGAAATCCTTTTTCGCGACCTCGGGCGGCGGCGTCGCGGTCACCTTGTTGGCGACGACGGTGATCCGCGCCCCGGGCGTCTGCTGGCGCAGCCAGGCGAGCAGGCGGATCGTGTCGCGCGTCGCCGCCAGCGTCTGTTCGGTGACGAGCACGATGTCCTGAAGGTCGGCGATCAGCGCCGGATTGGCCACCGCCAGTTCGCGCGGCAGGTCGATGACGACGCTGTCGAAGGCGGCGCGCATCTCCTCCTGCAGATGATGGAGCGCCGCGCCGTCGATGTAGAGCGACTGGGTGATCGGCGCTTCCGCCGACAGTACGGCGAGCTTCTCCGTCGCGCGCACCAGCGCGCGCTCGATGAACAGCCCGTCGATGCGGCTCGGGTTCTCGAGCGCATCGGTGAGGCCGCGACCCGGCTCCAGATCGAAGGCGAGCGCGCCGGTGCCGAAATGGACGTCGAGATCGAGAAGCGCGGTCGAGCGCTTCGAACGCTCGGCCATCAGCCAGGCGAGCGAGGTCGCGACCGTGCTCGTCCCGACGCCGCCGCGCGCGCCGATCACCGCGATCGCCGACCGCGGCTTGACCTCGTCGGCGGCGGCCGGCTTCGGACCGGCGAGAACGCCCTGCGCCGCCAGCAGCGCGTCGCGCAGCGCCTCTTCGGTCAGCGGCTTCAGCAGATAGTCCTGCAGCCCGCTCGCCAGCAGCTCGCGGTAGAGGCGGACGTCATTGACCGCGCCTGTCGCCACCACGATCGTCCCGGCCTCACACACCTCGGCCAGCGCGTTGATGTCGTTGATCGGATCGTCCGACTCGCTGAGGTCGACGAACAGCAGCTGCGGGCTGGTCGAGACGGACAGCGCCTGCACCGCATTGCGCAGCCCGCCCAGCTCGACCTTGTCCGCCGCCCAGCCGAATTCAGCGGCGGCGGCGCGCACCGCGTCGGCGGTGGCCGGATCGCAGACATAGGCGCCGAAGGCTTCGCGCGGGGCGACGCCGCCGGAGCGCTTGTTGGGGTTCCACGGCGCGTTCATGGGCGGACCTCGCTTGCGGGATTACTGGCTGGACTTGCTGGTGCGGATGTCGGGGAGCGCGCCGTTCGAGGCGGCGGCGGTCGGCGTGCGGCGGCGGAAGGCGTCGGTCGCCTTGACGACCGTCGCGCCATCGGCGCCGCTGTACTCGCGGCCCTGCGCCAGATCCTGCGGATCGGCGACCATCGCCGCGAGATTCGACTGGGTGGCGCAGCCGAAGTTGCTCGTGGTCGAGGCGGCGATCTCGAAGTTCGACGGGCGGCGCCAGTCGGGGCAGTTCGGGACCTCGGCGACCGAGCGCTGAACGATGAGCCGCACCGTGCCGGCCGGCAGCTCGCCCGGCAGCACCGGACCCGCATCCGCGAGCAGCAGGCCGAAGCGGCCGACGATGTCGCTGATCGCCGCACGCCGCACGGCCGCGCCGAACGGCATCGGATCGTCGATGCTGACCCGGTCGCCGTAGCCGAGGTTGGCGGCGGCGAGGAACTCCTGCAGCGCCGCGGCCTGCATCGGGCCGATCTCGTTGTCGACGAACTTCAGGTTGATCGTCAGCTCCTTGGTCTGGAACTGCGGCGTCTTGACGGTGGCGACGCCCTGATTGACCGGCCCGCAGGCGGCCAGCGCCGCGGAGACGGCGAGAAGGGCGGAAAGGGTGCGGCGCATGGGTCCAGCTTTCAGTTATTCGAGAATCCGGGTGCGGGCGGAGCAGCTGGGGGCGTGGCGGCACTCGCGGTCGCGGTGGTCTTCGGGGCCGACTTGCCCTCGAAGGTCTTGCCGAGCAGCCAGCGCTTCAGGTCTGGGGGCGCCTGATAGCCGTCGGTCGGCAGCTTGATGGAGCCGGCGGGAACCGGCTTCACCAGATAGGGGGTGATGACGATGACGAGCTCGGTCTCATTGCGCTGGAAGCGGTCGGACTTGAACAGCGCGCCGAGCACCGGGATGTCGCCGAGCAGCGGGGTCTTGTCGGTGGCGCTGCCGGTGCGGTTGCGCAGCAGGCCCGCGATCATGAAGCTCTGACCCGAGCCCAGCTCGATCGTCGTCTCGGCGCGGCGGGTGGTCAGCGCCGGGATTGTGATGTTGTTGACGCGCACCGCGCCGGCCTCGGTCAGCTCGGAGACCTCCGGGCGCACGCGCAGCGAGATGCGGCCGCCGTCGATCACCGAGGGGGTGAAGGCGAGCGCGACGCCATACTCCTTGAACTGGACGTTGACGCCCCCGTTCTCGTTGATCGTCGGGATCGGGAATTCGCCGCCGGCGAGGAAGCTCGCGGTCTCGCCCGACAGCGCGGTGAGGTTCGGCTCGGCGAGCGTGGTGATGACGCCGTCCGTCTCCAGCAGATCGAGCGCCGAGGCGATGTCGAGCCCGGCGAGCTTGCCCGCGAAGTTGAGCGTCGTCGCGCCGTCGCGCGGCAGGAACTTGAAATCGGTGCCGCCGAACAGGAACTGGCCCGTGCGCGGATCGAACGGCAGCTTCAGCGAATTGGCTGGCAGGTTGAACAGCGACGAGGCGTCGAGCTGCGGGAAGCCCGATAGATCGGGCGTGCCGATCGACCCGAGGTTGCGGCCGCGGCTGATGCCGAAGTTGAAGCCCCCGGTGGTATCGCGGCTGAGCAGGTTGACGCCGAGCTCCTTGACGAGCTCGCGGCTGACCTCGGCGAACTTGACCTGCAGGTTGACCTGCATCGGTGTCGCCGTCTTCAGCCGGTTCACGATCAGCTGCTTGTCGCCGATGATCGCCTGGACGAGCCGCGTCGCCTCCTCGACCTCGCCGGGGTTGGCGACGGTGCCGGTCAGCAGCGTCATGCCGTTCATCGGCGTGACCTCGATGGCCGCGCCCGGCATCGCCATCGCCAGCATGCCCTTCACGCTGTCGATGTTCTGCGCGACGCGGACGTTGGCCGAATAGACGACCTTGCCGGCCTTGTCGGTCGCATAGACGGTCGTCTCGCCCGCGCCGACGCCGAAGACGTTGATCTGGGTCGGGCTGGCGACGCGGACGTCGGCAATCTTGTCGTTGGCGACGAAGACGTCGGCGATGGCGCGCGGCAGCGTCACGAGAGTCGCCTTGCCGACGCCGATGGCGACGCCGTCCTGTGCCGGCTGGACGGTGGCGCGCGGCGTCTGGGCCTGGCCCGGCGCGACGGCGACGGCGGCAAGCGCGC
>JADCGM010000143.1 GCA_020249025.1 Alphaproteobacteria bacterium | reverse complement strand
CGCCAGCACCTCCATGTTGCCGGTGTCCGGGGCGGCGCAGTTGAAGATCTCCGACGACCAGGTGACGCGCCCCATCACCTCGGCGAGGGGGGCATATTCGAGGTTGGTGAGGCCCGGGCTGAACTTGCCGTATTCATGCGGCAGGAACAGGTTCCAGAGGCCCGCGGCGCGCGCCTTTTCCTTCAGCGCCTCGATCCCCGGCCACGACACCCAGAGCTTCGCAGGATCATGGGTCCACTCATAGCGTTCGACCTCGGCCGGATAGACATGCTCGTCCATGAAGGCCTCGAGCCGGGCCAGCAGGTCCTTCACCTTGTCGCTGTGTTCGAAATTCATCGGGGTCTGGCTCCGGAAGGAAAGGGTCAGGCGGTGATGCCGCCGTCGGCGATGATCGACTGGCCGACGACGTAGGTGGCCAGTGGCGAGGCGAGGAACAGTGCGATGCCGGCCATTTCCTCGGGCGTGCCGAGGCGGCCGCAAGGGATCTTCTCGAGCGTGTCGGCGAGGCGCTTGGGGTTCTCGGTCGTCACCTTGGTCAGCTTGGTGTCGACCATGCCGGGCGCGATGCCGTTGACGCGCACGCCGCTCGCCGCCCAGGCGCGGCCGAGCGTGCGGACCAGGCTGATCGCGCCCGCCTTCGAGGCGGCATAGGCCGGGTTGCCGATCTGGGCGCGGGTGCCGCCGATCGACGAGACGATGATGAGCGAGCCCTTGGCGTCCTTCAGCTCGGCCTCGAACTTGCGGGCGCAGTGCATGAGGCTGTCGAGATTGACCGCCATCACCTTGTCCCAGCCCTCGCGCTGGAACTCGCGGCGCTGGTAGGCGACGATGCCCTGGCTGAGCACGAGCACGTCGAGCCCGTCGAAGGGCTTGGCTGCCGCCTCGATGGCGTCGGGATCGCCGACGTCGACCTGCGTGTAGCCGAGGCCCGCAAGGTCGCAGCCCTCGTCGGCCGCGTAATCGGACGCGGCGGCGCGCGTGCCCCAGACATGGACCGCGCCGCCGCGCTGGCGGAACGCCTGCGCGATGCCGTTGCCGATGCCGCTCGATCCGCCGACGACAAGAATGCGCTTGCCGGTGAAATCGGTATCATTGGCCATGCCCGCTGCCCCCGCAGTCCCCGCCGTCATTGGATCCAGCCCAGCGCGCGCTCGAACAGCGCGACGGTCTTGGCGTGGAGACGGTCGCCCGTCTCCTTCGGAGCGCGGCCGGCGGCGGCGCGCGCATGCGTTCCTTCGAGGATGATCCCGAGCTTGTAGCAGGCGAGCACCCCGTACCAGTCGAGGTGCGAGAGATCGCGGCTGCTGCGCGCGGCGTAGTGCGCGATGAGCTCGTCGGCGGCCGGGAAGCCGTCCCACGGCTGGACGGGCGCATCGGCGGCGTCCTTTGGCCACAGCGCCATCAGCCAGCCGACGTCGATGAGCGGATCGCCGATCGTCGCGAGCTCCCAGTCGACGATGGCCGCGAGCTCGCCCGAGTCCGGCCGGTACATGACGTTGGCGATATGATAGTCGCCGTGGAGGATGCCGGGCGTGAAGGCTGCCGGCTGGTGACGCGCGAGCCAGGCCGCAACCTTGTCGACGCCCGGGATGCCGCCCGGCCCCGCCCAGCCGGCTTGCTCGTGGTAGCTTTCGAGCTGCTTCTTCCAGCGGTCGACCTGACGGCTGAGAAAATTGTCGGGCTTGCCGAAGCCTTCCAGCCCCAGCGCGCGATAATCGAGCGCGGCGAGCGCGGCCGCCCCCTCGGCGAGCGCAAAGCCCATGCGGCGGCGGACGTCCGCCGACCCGGCATGGAGCGGCGGCAGCCCCATCGTCGCGTTGAAGCCGTCGATAGGCTCCATGAGGTAGAAGACCGCGCCGAGCACGGCCTCGTCGTCGCAGACGGCGATGAAGCCGGGGTGCGGAACGCCGGTGCCGGCGAGCGCCGCGAGCACCCGCGCCTCGCGCCGCATCGTCTCGTTGGAATTGCCGCGCAGGTGGAGCGGCGGCCGGCGCAGCACATAGCTGCGGCCGTCGCGGACGAAGCGCAGCAGCAGGTTCTGCGTGCCGCCGGTCAGCTTGACCGCGTCGCTCAGCGGACCGGCGCCAAGCCCCTGCCCATCCATCCAGCGCGCGAGCGCCGCAAGATCCACCTCGGCGTCCAGCCGACCCTCCCCATGCCCTGTCGCCGTTCGACTCGGCGTTTTTCTAAATCAGTTGGATAATGCGATTGACTAACTCCCTTGGCAATGGGAATTTCATCCTCATGGTCCGACTCGAAACCAAGATCCGCAGCGACGCGGCCGAAACGCTTAAGCGCGCAGCGCAGAGCCTGTTTGCCCAGCGCGGGGTCGATGGCGTGACGGTCCGCGAGATTGCCGACGCCGCGGGGCAGAAGAACCACGGCGCTGTCGGCTACCACTTCGGGTCGAAGGACGCGCTCGTCCGCGAACTCGTCATCGACGGCGCCATCGTCATCGACGAGCGCCGGAACGAGGAGCTCGACCGGATGGAGGCGAACGGCGGCCCGATAACGGTCCGCGAGGTCGTCGAGCTGATCCTGCGCTCCTCGATCGACGTCGCCGGCGGGCCGGCGGCCGACGAGAGCTACGTCCGCTTCATCGTCATGCTCAACATGACGCACCGCGAGCTGTTCTATGAGTCGCTCGAGGGGAAATACAACTCGGGCTACCAGCGCTGTCTGACGCATCTGCGCCGGCTGATGCCGGAGATGCCGGCGCAGGCGAAGAACCAGCGCTTCCTGTTCATGGGCGGCGCGAT
>JADCGM010000142.1 GCA_020249025.1 Alphaproteobacteria bacterium | reverse complement strand
CGTTTTCAGCGCCGCCGCATCCGAGCCCGAGCCAGGCTCGGTCAGGCAATAACTGGCGATCCGGTCCATCGTGACGAGTGAGGGCAGATACTTGTCCTTCACCGCCTGCCCGCCGAAGCGATCGATCATCCAGCTCGCCATATTGTGGATCGAGATGAATGCGCTGGTCGAGGGGCAGCCATAGGCCATCGCCTCCATGATCAGCGCCGCCTCCAGCCGGCCGAGGCCGATGCCGCCCGACTCCTCGCCGACGTAGATCGCGGCGAAGCCGAGCTCGGCGGCTTTGCGGATCGTGTCGCGCGGGAAGATGTGCTTCTCGTCCCACTCGCTTGCAAAGGGCGTGATGTGATCGGCGGTGAAGCGCTGCGCCGTTTCCTGGATGGCGCGCTGGTCCTCGGTCAGCTCGAACTGCATCGCGGGGCTCACTTCAGGGTGGGGATGATGAAGGCGCTGTCGGTGACCGGCCCGCCCGAGGGCCAGCGCTGCGTCACCTTCTTGGCCTTGGTGTAGAAGCGGATGCTGTCCTCGCCATATTGGTCGAGGTCGCCGAAGCCCGAGCGCTTCCAGCCGCCGAAGCTGTGATAGGCCACCGGCACCGGGATCGGCACGTTGATGCCGACCATGCCGACGTTGACGGCGTGCGCGAAGTCGCGCGCTACGCCGCCGTTGCGGGTGAAGATGGCGACGCCGTTGCCATATTGATGCTCGCTCGGGAGCTTCAGCGCGGTCTCCATGTCGGGGGCACGCACCATCTGGAGCACGGGGCCGAAGATCTCCTCGCGGTAGCTCTGCATGGCGGGCGTCACCCGGTCGAACAGCGTCGGCCCGACGAAGAAGCCGCCCTCATGGCCCTGCAGCGTGAAGCCACGCCCGTCGACGAGCAGCTCGGCGCCTTCGCGGACGCCCATGTCAATGTAGCTCTCGATCCGCGCCTTATGCGCAGCCGTCACCACCGGGCCGTAGTGCGCGTCCGGATCGGTCGAGACACCGATCCGCAGTTTGCCGATCTCGGGCAGCAGCCGGTCGAGCAGCATGTCCGCCGTCTTGTCCCCGACGGGAACGACGACGGGCAGCGCCATGCAGCGCTCGCCGGCCGACCCGAAGGCCGCGCCGACGAGATCGGCGACCGTCTGGTCGAAGTCGGCGTCGGGGAGCACGATGGCGTGGTTCTTCGCCCCGCCCATCGCCTGCACGCGCTTGCCCGCCGCATTGCCGCGTTCGTAGATATAGTGGGCGATATCGGAGGAGCCAACGAAGCTCACTGCGCGGATGTCGGGGTGGTCGAGGATCGCATCGACTACGGTCTTGTCGCCCTGCACGACGTTCATCACGCCCGCCGGCAACCCCGCCTCCAGCATCAGCTCGGCGAGGCGCACCGGCACGGACGGATCGCGCTCGGAGGGCTTGAGGATGAAGGCGTTGCCGCAGACGAGCGCCATGCCGAACATCCACATCGGGATCATGGCGGGAAAGTTGAACGGCGTGATGCCGGCGACGACGCCCAGCGGCTGGCGCATCGAATAGACGTCGATGCCGGGCCCGGCGTTGTTGGTGTAGTCGCCCTTCAGGAGATGCGGCGCGCCGCAGGCGAACTCGATGACCTCCAGCCCGCGCTGGATGTCGCCCTTCGAGTCGGCGATCACCTTGCCGTGCTCGGACGATAGCAGATGCGCCAGCTCGTCGATCCGCGCCTCGACCAGCCGCTTGAACTCGAACATCACCCGCGCCCGGCGCTGCGGATTGACCGCCGCCCACTCGACCTGCGCGGCCTTGGCGACCGCCACCGCCTTCGCCAGCTCGTCCGCCGTCCCCAGGCCGACCCGCGCCTGAACGCGCCCGGTATTGGGATCGAACACGTCGCCGAGGCGGCCCGAGGCCGAAGGCGAGGCCGCCCCGCCGATGAAGTGATGAATGTCGCGCACGCCAGTCATACGGGGTCTTCCTGTGCTTCTTTGGCGGGCGTCATGTCACCCCCCGCGCGGGCGGGCAAGCCGGGTCTGCAAGTCCTGCTAGGGCATGCAAAAGAATCCCTGCCTTTGCCGATGGCGAGGGCGGGCGCATCCAGCCCGCCATGGCGACCCATCTCGACCCCACCGGCCGCGGCAAGGCCATTCTCGTCGGCGCCGGCCCCGGCGATCCGGAGCTGCTGACCGTCAAGGCGGTCAAGGCGCTGGCGCAGGCCGACGTCCTTGTCCACGACGGCCTCGTCGATGCGCGCGTGCTCGATCTCGCGCCCGCATCGGCGATCCGCATCTCGGTTGCGAAGAAGCGCGACCGTCACACCATGCCGCAGGAGGCGATCAACGCGCTCGTCGTCGCGCATGTGAAGACCGGCGCGATCGTCGTGCGGCTGAAGGGCGGCGATCCCTTCATCTTCGGGCGCGGCGGCGAGGAGGTCGACGCGGTGCGCGCGGCCGGCCTTCCGGTCGAGGTCGTCCCCGGCGTGTCGGCGGCGCTCGGCTGCGCTGCCGGCGCGATGCTCCCCCTCACCCACCGCGAGGTGGCCTCCACCGTCAGCTTCGTCGCCGGCACCTGCAAGGGGCTGACCGATCAGGACTGGACGGGTCTGGCCGGGCCCGACCGCACGCTCGTCGTCTACATG
>JADCGM010000141.1 GCA_020249025.1 Alphaproteobacteria bacterium | reverse complement strand
GCAGCGTCTCCTCGTCCATCCGGTCCCAGCCGCGCGCATAGAGATAGAGCACCTCGGTGATCGCCGCCTTCGACTCGACGGCGTCCATCCGCGCCATCATCTGCGCGTGGTGATCCCCCGCCGCGGGCTTGGCCGCCGAGGCGCCATGCTTGTGCTCGGCCGCGGTCGCCGCGCCGGCGATGCCGGCGATCCCGAGCGCGAAGGCACCGAGCGCCCGGCGGCGCGGATTGATCGTCTCGGTCATGGCTGTCTCCCCTGCTGGTGCGCCGCCGCGAGCGACTCGCGCGCGCGGCTGCGGATGAAATGTTGCAGACCCTCGATCTGGGCGGGAGAGAGGTCCTGGAAGCGCGGCATCCCCGCCTCCTGCAGAACCCCGCCCGACACGATGGCGGTGAAAGCCTCGAGATCCATCGGCCCCGGCGCACGCCGCAGATCGGGCGCGCCGCCGCCGGCGACGACGCCCGCGCCGTGGCAGACGGTGCAGCGCGTGCCATAGACCGCGCGGCCGATGGCGACCTTGGCCGGATCGAGCCGGAAATCGGGATCGTCGACGGGATCGAGCGAGCCCGGGTCGTAGGGCGGCAGCTTCCGCGCGCCGCCGAGCGCGAAGGCGAGCAGGCGGCGCGGCTGGGTGCGATAGTCCCACACCGTGCCGTCACCGTTGGGGCTGCCGCGCCACCCGGCGAGGATCGCGACATACTGCCGGCCCTTCGCCGTGTAGGTGACCGGCGAGGCCTGGATCCCGGTCTGCGCGTCGAAGGACCAGAGCTCGCGCCCGGTGTCGGCGGCATAGGCGATGAAGCGGCCGGTGCTGCGGCCCTGGAACAGCAGGTTGCCGGCCGTCGCCATCGTGCCGCCCTGCAGGCGCCCGGCGGTCGGGACGGTCCAGCGCGGCTTCTGCGCGACCGGGTCCCACGCGACGAGCGCGCTCGTGGGCGGCGGCACCGCCATGTCGGGCGGCGGCGCCCCGGTGCCGGTCGACAGCGCCAGCTGCGGCAGGTGGCGCCACGACGGCAGATCGCCGGGCGGATCGACGTAGATGTTTCCGGCCTCGGTGGTCGGGATGTAGGCGAGCCCGGTCGCCGGGCTGTAGGACATCGTCGCGACGCCGTGCGCGCCATAGGGACCGGGGAAGATCAGCACCGGCTTGCCGCCGGGATAGCGCGCATCGAGCTTCTCCACGGGCCGGCCGCTGGCGAGATCGATGCGCTCGGCCCAGGTCTGCTTGCCGAACGCCTCGGCCCCGAGCAGCTTTCCGGTCTCGCGGTCGATCACATAGAAGAAGCCGTTCTTGGGTGCATGCAGGAGCACCGGACGCCGCTGGCCGCCGATCACCAGATCGGTCAGCTGGATGTCCATGGTGTTGTTGTAGTCCCAGTTCTCGCCCGGGTTGGCCTGATAGTGCCAGATGTAGCGCCCGGTCTTGGCATCGAGGGCAAGGATGGAGGCGAGGAAGAGATTGTCGCCGCCGCCGGGCGAACGGATGCGCTGGTTCCACGGCGAGCCATTGCCGGTCCCGATGTAAACGCGGCCGAGCTGCGGATCATAGGCCATCGCCTGCCAGACGGTGCCGCCGCCGCCGTGCTTCCACCACTCGCCGGTCCAAGTCGACGCGGCCTTCTCCATCACCTCGTCGGAGGCCGCGCCGTCCTTGACGCCAGGCTTGCCGGGGACGGTGTAGAAGCGCCAGGCGAGCTTGCCGGTGCGGCGATCATAGGCGCTGACATAGCCGCGGACCGGGCCATATTCGGCGCCGCCATTGCCGATGAGGACGAGATCGCCGACGATGTAAGGCGGGCCGGTGATGTAGAGCGCGTTCTCGGGATCGTCGATGGTCTGGACGCTCCAGCGCGGCTTGCCCGTCTTTGCATCGAGCGCGATCAGCCGCCCTTCGAGCGTCGCGGTGAACACCGTGCCGTCGTGATAGGCGATGCCGCGCGGACCCCAACCGGCGCGCAGCTTGATGCCGGCGACCTTCCCGACCTCGGGGTCGTAACGCCAGAGCAGCTTGCCGGTCGCGCCGTCGAAGGCGTGGATCACGCTGTAGCCGATGGCGGTGTAGAGCACGCCGTCGGCGGCGACCGGCTGGGTGAGCACGCTCGGCGTCGGGTCGATGTCGTGCGACCAGGCGAGACCGAGGCGGCTGACCGTGCGGTCGTTGATCTCGGTAAGCGGGCTGAAATGATCCTCGGTCCAGCCGCGGCCGTAGCTGTGCCAGTCGCCGTCCGGGATCGCGGGCCGCGCCGGGGGCTCGACCGTCATCGCCGCGGTCGCCGCCGCCAGTCCGATCGCCGCCGCCGCCAGCTTCACCCTGCCCGCCATTCCGTTCGTCCTCGCGTCAAAGAAGACGGGCGCATCGATGGCGAACCACCGATGCGCCCGAGTCGTGATTTCCGATCGGGAGAGATCAGAAGTTGGCCCGAAGCGTCAGACCGTAGGTGCGCGGGTCGGTCGGGTGCGCGAAGGCGAACTGACCAGCGACCGGCACGACGTTCAGGAGTTCGACGTCGTTGGTGAGATTGCGGACCCAGAGCATGGCCGAGAAGCGCTCATCCTTGTCCGTCCACTCCATGCTCGCATCCACGGTGAACAGCGGGCTGCGATAGGAGAATGGGACGTTGGTGAGGTTCGCCCAGGTGGCGCTCCGGTAGTTGGCGCTGCCGTTGATCGCGATCGTCGAGCCGCCCGCCAGGTCGAAGTCCTTCTGGAAGCCGCCGGTCACGTCCCACTTCGGCGAGCGCACCGGCTTCAGGTCGCTGTAATCCTCGGGGACGAGGAAGCCCGCGGTCGCACCGGTGGCGGTGAGAACCGTGGTGATCGGTCCGCACACCGCGCGGCCGGTCGGCGACGCCTGGGTGGTCCGAAGACCCGCCAGCGGCGCGCAATAGTCGGTGTACTTCGCGTTGGTGAAGCCGACGTTGAGGAACATCTTGAAGTCTGAGACCGGCTGGTAGACCGATTCGAACTCGACGCCGTAGCTGCGCAGGTCGGCGGCGTTCGTGGTCACCGTGACGACGCCGGACGGCGCGGTCGGCGACGGGGTCACCAGCGTGCGCTGCAGGTTGCCGAACTCCGAGTAGAAGAAGTTCACGTTCACGCGCGCCTTGCGGTCCATGAACTCCGACTTGAAGCCGGCCTCGTAGGTGTCGACCTTCTGCTCGCCATAGGGCGTGATGAAGGCGGTGCGGTCGGCGGCGTTGTTGTTGAAGCCGCCCGACTTATAGGCGCGCTGCCAGAAGGTGTAGAACAGCAGGTCGTCGCTGGCCTTGTAGTTGAGGCCGACGCGCGGCGAGAAATTGTCCCAGCTCTCCTCCACCGGGCCGAACACGATCAGCGGATTGTTGGTGAAGGTGTGCAGGCTGAAGTCGGCGGTCGGCGCGATGCCGGCGGCGGTCAGCGTCGTGTTCTGGCCGCGATAGCCGAACTTTTTCTCGTAGGAGTAGCGGCCGCCGAGAACGAAGCTCAGCGCCTCGGTGAAGTGATACTCGCCCTGCGCATAGGCTGCGAAGGCTTTCCGCTCGCCCTCGTTGTTGATGTAGGCCGGGTTGATCAGCGCGGTGGTGCCCGGGTTGATCGTCAGCGTCGAGAAGGTTGCCGGGAACGGCGCGGCGAAGTCGGTGAACGACAGCTGCGTCGTGTTGTACTGATCCTTGAGGTAGGTCAGGCCGGTGACGAGGTCGAACTTCTCCGAGAAGTCGGAGACGAAGTTCAGCTCGGAGAAGAAGGCCTTGTAGTCCTCCCAGCGCGCCGAGGAGAACACGTTGATGTTCTCGCCGTCGGTGTCGGCCCAGACCTCGGAGTCGCCCTTCATGCGGCTGACGATGAGGCGGATGGTGCCCGCGTCGGCCTTGTAGGCGACGTCGCCGAGCAGGGTCACCATGTCGTAGTTCACCGGCCGGTTCTCGAGGCTGTAGCCGACATCGAACGGGCTGGTGCCGTCCGCCGCGATGTTGCGGGTCGGATCGCCGAACGGATTGGTGCCGGGGAAGCCCTGGGCGGCAAGGCCCGTGGTGCCGACAAGGCTCAGCGCCGGATAGGCCCGCGACCGCTCGCGGAAGACCTCGCCGGTGAGGTTGATGTCCCAGCGATCATCCGGCGTGAAGCGCAGCGACGGCCGGATGTAGAGGTTCTGCTCCTTGCCGACGGGCTTGCCCTTCAGCGTCTGATCGACCGTGCCGACATTGTCGACGATACCGTCGTTCCGGTACCAGCCATCGGTGTTGTGCGTGCGCGCGGCGACGCGGAAGCCGACCTTGTCGGTCGACAGCGGGACGTTGCCGATGAACTCGAAGTTCTGGCGGCCGTAGTTGCCGATGGTGGCCGACGCGCTGGCCGACAGCCCGCTCAGATCGGGGCGCTTGGTGCGCAGCGCGACGACGCCGGCATAGGCGTTGCGGCCGTAGAGCGTGCCCTGCGGACCGCGCAGCACCTCGACCGCCTCGACATCGACCGTCGACGACAGCGCGATGGCGTTGCGGGCCTGGTAGACGCCGTTGATGTAGACCGCGACCTCGGGGTCGTTGGCGCTTTCGACGCCCGACGTGCCGACGCCGCGCATCGAGAAGGAGGCGGCGGCCGGGAACAGGCCGACCTGCTCCAGCACGACGTTCGAGGCGAGGCCGTTGATCGCACGCAGCGAGACCGCGGCGACGCGGCCGAGCTCGTCGGTGGTGAAGGCCGCGACCGAGAGCGGCACGTCCTGCAGGTTCTGCGCCTTGCGCTGCGCCTCGACGATGATCTCCTCGATGCCGCCCTCGTCGTCGTTCGCCGCGGCGGCCTGCTGGGCCATGGCGGGAGAGGCGAGCGCGAGCGCCAGGGCGCCCATCGCGGAAGTGGTCACGAGCGTCCGAAGTTTGATGGTCATGTCGATCCCCCGGCTGTTGATGTCGCACACAGGGGTTCGCGCCGTTCGCGTTCCCCTCCCAAGGTCACCCGCCGCGATTCTCGCGGTCTCTCGTTTTCCTAAATTGCATTAACGTGCACATTTCGATTGGCGTCAAGCGATTTCCTACAGAAGATTTATCCAACTGCTTTGATCACTCGAAACTGCACGCGCGTTGCAGTTTTGACACAGGCCCGGTTCACCCGCCGATGGTGCGGTCGGTGGGCCAGTAGCGCTTCATCAGCGCCTTCTTGTTGACCTTGCCCATGGCGTTCCGGCCGATGTCGTCGACGAAGTCGTAGGAGCGCGGGCATTTGTAGCCGGCGAGGTGTTCGCGGCAGTGGCGATCGAGCTCCCTCGGGTCCGGCGGCGAGTCGGGGCGGGCCGGAATCACCAGCGCCTTCACCTCCTCGCCCATCTCCGCGTTGGGCGCGGCGATGACGGCGACGTCGGCGACGTCGGGGTGGAGGATGAGCACCTGCTCGGCCTCGGCCGGGTAGATGTTGACGCCGCCCGAGACGATCATGTCCGACACCCGGTCGGTGATGAACAGATAGCCCTCGCTGTCGAGGTAGCCGACTTCGCCGAGCGTGAAGACGCCGGGCGCGATGTGCGCGGCCGCGGTCTT
>JADCGM010000140.1 GCA_020249025.1 Alphaproteobacteria bacterium | reverse complement strand
GACGCTCTTCCGATCTTGACCGCGGTCACCCGCTCCAGCATCTGGGTGTAGGTGGCGAGCCCGGCGTCGGGCATCCCATAGGCCGAGGCGACGAGCCAGAAGCCGCTGGCATAGCCGAACTCGAATCCCGCCTCGTCGGCCAGCTTGGCGGCGATCATGTCGTGCAGGCCGGGCGCGGTGACGAAGCGCTTAGCCGCGAGCGCGGCGCGGAGCCGGGCGGGCGCGGTCGCGCTCACCTGACCAGTCCCGCTGCGGCCCGACCCGCGAGCTTTCCGAGCGTCGTCGCGGTCAGCAGGCCGTTGCCGGCGATATAGCCCGAAGCGCCCGGTCCCGAGACGCCGCGTGCCGCCCCGCCGCCCGCGAACAGGTTGGGGAAGGGCGAGCCGTCGGCCTTCAGCACGCGGGAGTCGCCATCGACGACGAGCCCGCCCTGCGTGTGGAACAGCGCGCCCGTCACCTTGGCCGCGCGCCACGGCGGTGCGAGCGGCGGCTTGCCGCCGAAGTCGCGCCCGAAGCGGTCGGGGCCGCCGTCTCTCGTCAGCATGTCCACCTCCGCGATCGTCGCCGCCAGCGCCGCGGCGGGCAGGCCGGTCTTCGCCGCCAGCTCATCGACCGTCGCCGCCTCAACCACCGCCCCGGCGGCGAGCGCGTCGCGGTAATCGTCGAACTGGCGCATCAGTGCATCGAGCCGTTCGTCGAAGATCGACCAGGCGACCGCGCCCGGCTGTGTGACGATCTTCGCCGCCTGTTCGGAATAGCCCAGCGCCTCGTTGGAGAAGCGCTCGCCGGCGCGGTTCACCTGGAAACCGCCCTCGACGATCAGCGGCCACAGGATCGGGATGCCATGGCCGTAGGCGAGCCCGCCATGGCCCTGATAGGCGTCGAGATCGGCGACGCCCGCGCCCATCTCCCGCCCCCAGGCCAGCGCATCGCCCTTGTTGCCCGGGTGGCCGTGGAAGACCGCGCCCTCGATCTCGGGGATGTATTCGGCCACCAGCGCGCCGTTGCCGCCGAACCCCGAGCAGGCGAGGATCAGCGTCTCGCAGCCGACCGCCTCGGTCGCGCCGTCGGGACGTTCGGCGACGACGCCGACGACCCGGTCGCCTTCGACGATGAGGTCGCGCACCGCCGCTTCGGTGAGGATGTCGACCCCGGCCGCGGCTGCGGCGGCGTTGAGCGCGGCCATCAGCTCCTCGCCGGTGCGGTTGGGCGTGCCCATCATCCGCATCGCGCTGTGGCCGGGGTAGAGGAAGCCTCCGACTAGGCTGAGCGGCACCGCATGGCGCGCCTTCAGCCAGGCCACCGTTTCGGCCGATTCGGCGGCGAGGCGGCGGACGATGGCGGCGTCGGTCTTGCCCTTCGCCTTCGCCATGATGTCGGCAGCGAGACGCTCGGGGCTGTCGTCGATGCCGGCTGCCGCCTGCTCGGGCGTGCCCGCAGCGGGGATAAGGCCGGTCGACATGGCGGTGGTGCCGCGCGGAGTCGGATCGCGCTCGATGACGAGAACGTCGGCGCCGGCGTCGCGCGCCGCCAGCGCCGCGCACAGTCCGCAGGCGCCGCCGCCGACGACGACGACCGGGTAGCTGACTTCGGGGCGGGGCGCATCGCGCAGGATCGGCATGTCGGCTCGCAGGCTAGGGGCTCGGTGCGACCTTGGCGAGGAGGCGCGGCTTGCGCGGAGGGGCGATCCCGCATTTGCTCGCAGGGCGGAGCATTGGCGGCGCGGCTTGGCCTGCCGGGCGATGGGCCGACGATGGTGGGACTGACGAAACAGGGAGGCGGGATGTCGAACGCTGCGGCCTATCGCACCGAATTCAGCCGGGGCTGGACCATCGTCCTCGCCGCCGCGGTCGGAACTGCCTTCGGGATCTCGGCGCTGCCCTTTTACACGCTCGGCGTCTTCGTGAAGCCGATCGCCGCCGACACCGGCTGGACGCGTGAGACGGTGCAGCTCGGCTTTCTGGCCCAGATGGTCGGGATGCTCGCGGTGGGCTGGGCGTACGGCATCGCCACCGACCGGGTCGGCGCGCGCAAGGTCGCGCTGTGGTCGCAGGTCGGGCTCGGCCTCGGGCTGATGGGCATCGGCCTTGTCGGGGCCGACAGCCGGATGTGGCTGGCGGCCTGGGTGATGATGGCGGTGCTCGGCGCGGGCACCAGCCCGATCACCTGGACGCGCGGTATCGCCGGCTGGTTCGACGGCGCGCGCGGCGCGGCCTTCGGGCTGGCGTTGGTCGGGACCGGACTGACCGGCCTCGTCGCGCCGGTGCTGCTGACGCCGATCATCGCCGATTACGGCTGGCGCGCGGGCTATGTCGCGATGGGGGCCAGCGTGATCCTTGTCGCGCTGCCGGTCATCGCGCTGCTGTTCCGCGACCGCCCGGTCGCGCCGGGGGCCGCGGCACCGGTGCTGACCGGGGTCGGCCGCGGCGAGGGCGTGCGATCGTGGCGCTTCTGGGTGCTGCTCGTCGTCATCGGCGTGGTCAGCTTCGGGGTCGGCGGGCTCATCCCCAATCTCGTGCCGATGCTCACCGACCATGGCCTGACGGCCGCCGAGGCCGCCGCGTTCGCCGGCATGGCGGGACTGTCGGTGATGACCGGACGGGTCGTTGCAGGCTTCCTGCTCGACCGCTTCTGGGCGCCGGCGATCGCCGTCGCCTTCCTGACGCTGCCGGCAATCTCCTGTCTGCTACTGGCGGGCGGGGCGCTGCCGAGCCCGCTTCTGATCGGGATCGCCGCGGCGCTGATCGGGCTTGCGGCGGGCGCGGAGTTCGACCTCGT
>JADCGM010000014.1 GCA_020249025.1 Alphaproteobacteria bacterium | reverse complement strand
CGAGCAGTGGCGCACCAAGATCCGCGAGCATCAGGAGGTGCTGGGTGTCGACGGCGAGCATGTCGGTATGGTCGACAAGGTCGAGGGCGACGCGGTGAAGCTCACCAAGGCCGACATGCAGGCGGGCGGTGCCCATCACGTCATTCCGCTCGACCAGATCGAGTCGGTGGATGTCGCGGTTCGGCTCAAGGTTCCGGCCGACGAGGCGCGCCGCCGCTGGCGCGACGAGAACGACGGATCGATCCTCGCCTGAGGCCTTTTCGTTGACGCTTCGGCAGGCGGCGGGCAGAAACCGCCGCCTATGAAGCGCACGACCGGTCAGGACCGTACCGTCACCCGCCGCTGGCGGCCCGCCACCCAGGCGGTCCGCGGCGGCACCGCCCGTTCCGAGTTCGGCGAGACGTCCGAGGCCATCTTCATGACCTCGGGCTTCTGCTACGACGAGGCGGAGGAAGCCGCCGCCCGCTTCCGCGGCGAGCGGCCGGGCATGACCTATTCGCGGCTGCAGAACCCCACCGTCCAGATGCTGGAAGAGCGGCTGTGCCTGCTCGAAGGGGCGGAGGCCTGCCGGGTCACCGCCTCTGGCATGGCGGCGATGTCGGCGGCGCTGATGAGCCATCTGTCGGCGGGCGACCATCTCGTCGCGGGGGCGGCCGCCTTCGGCTCGTGCCGAGTGCTGACCGACACGATCCTGCCGCGCTTCGGCGTCGAGACCACCATTGTCGACGCCCGCGACCCACAGGCCTGGGCGAAGGCGCGGCGGCGGAACACCAAGGCCTTCTTCTTCGAGACGCCCGCGAACCCGACCATCGACATCGCCGACATCCGTGCGATCTCCGATATCGGCCATGACGCCGGTGCGCTCGTCATCGTCGACAACGCTTTCGCCTCGCCGGTGCTGCAGCGCCCGATCGAGTTCGGGGCGGACGTCGTCGCCTATTCGGCGACCAAGCTCATGGACGGGCAGGGGCGGGTCCTGGCGGGCGCGGTGCTCGGCCCGGCGGAGTGGATGGAGAAGACGCTCCTCGCCTTCACCCGCCACACCGGCCCGAACCTTTCGCCGTTCAATGCGTGGGTGGTGCTGAAGTCGCTGGAAACGCTCGATCTCCGGGTCTCGCGCGCCTGCGAGAATGCATTGCGTGTCGCCCGTTTCCTCGAACGGCGCGGCGTGACCGTTCTGTACCCGGGTCTGGCGAGTCATCCCCAGCACGAGCTGGCGATGCAGCAGATGTCGGCGGGCGGCACGATCATGGCGATGACGCTCGATGGCGGGCGCCCCCGCGCGCATGCGCTGCTCGATGCGCTGGAACTTATCGACATTTCCAACAATGTCGGCGATTCTCGCAGCCTCATGACGCATCCGGCGTCGACGACGCACTACAGCGTGTCGGCGGAGACGCGGGAGGCGATGGGGATCGGCGAGGGGATGCTGCGTCTGTCGGTGGGGCTCGAGGACGCGCAGGATCTGATCGACGATCTGGGGCAGGCGCTCGATCGGGTGGGGCTTTGAAGATCCTGTTTCCATATAGCGCGACGACCCGCGGCGTGACCGTGCGCGTGTCGCCCGCCTATTTGCCCGACCAGTCGGACCCGCGCAGCGGCCGCTGGGTCTGGTCCTATCATATCCGCATCGAGAACGACGGCCGCGAGCCCGTCCAGCTCATCAGCCGCCACTGGATCATCACCGACGCGCGCGGGAAGATCGAAGAGGTGAAAGGCCTCGGCGTCGTCGGCGAGCAGCCGATCGTCGAGCCGGGGCGCGCTTACGACTATGTCTCGGGCTGTCCGCTGGAGACCGCGTCAGGCATGATGCGCGGCAGCTACCGGATGGTCGATGGCGGCGGCGAAAGCTTCGACGTTGCCATCCCGCCCTTCAGCCTCGACAGCCCGCAGGCCAAGGCACGCCCGAACTAGAGCGCTGCCGCCAGCACCGCCATATCATTGGGCGTGTTGATGTTGGGCAGGATCGGCCCGCGGACCCGGCGGGCGCCGACGGTCGTCACCCAGCGCTGCACCGACAGATCGGACGTATCCGCGAGGTAGCGCGCCAGCGGCGTCGCCAGTGCCGAGGGCCAGAGGCCGATCAGCGGCTGGCCGGCGAGGACTGCGGGCGCACGGCCCCTGGCGAGCAGCGCGGCGATGTCGCGCGGCAGGGTCGGCGCGTCCACGGGAGCGGTGAGGACCGCGTCCATCCCCAGCGCCTCGGCATGCGTCAGCGCGGCGCACAGTCCGCCGAGCGGGCCCAGCCCGGCGCGCGGGCGGTCATCGAGCCGGGGCAGGCCGTCCCAATCGCGCCCGCAGACGACAAGGCTCTCGACCTGCGGCCCGAGGCGCGCGGCGACATGGGCGATCAGCGGCTTGTCGCCGAGCAGCGCCAGCGCCTTGTCCGATCCGAAGCGGCGGCCGGTCCCGCCGGCAAGAATGGCCCCCAGCCGCTGCACGTCAGCGCGGCGCGATCTCGACCGTCGCCTCGACCTCGACCGCCATGCCGAGCGGCAGCGACGGTGCGCCGACCGCCGCGCGCGCGGCTTTGCCCGCATCGCCGAAGGCGACGACCATGACGTTGGAGAAGCCGTTGATCACCGCCGGGTGCTGCGTGAACTCAGGCGTCGCGTTGACGAAGCCGAGCACGCGCACGACGCGCTTGACCCGCGACAGCTCGCCGAGCGCCGCCTTCATCGTCGCCAGCATGCACAGACCCGTGCGCTGGGCGGCGGCCTGCGCCTGCTCGACGGTCAGATCCTTGCCGACCTTGCCGAGGGTGCGGTTCGGCCCGCACTCGCCGTGGCCGGAGAGGAACAGCAGGTTGCCGGTCTCGACCGACGTCACATAGGTCGCGATCGGCTTGGTCGGTTCGGGCAGGGTGAAGCCGGCGGCCGCCAGTCGCTCCTCAGGCGTGGCGGCGGCTGCCGGTGCGGCGAGCAGCGCAAGCGCGATGGCGACCTGGCGCATGGGGGCCTCCTCAGGCGGTTTCGGCGAAGAGCTCGCGGCCGATGAGATAGCGGCGGATCTCGCTGGTGCCCGCGCCGATCTCGTAGAGCTTGGCGTCGCGCAGCAGCCGGCCGGTCGGATATTCGTTGATGTAGCCGTTGCCGCCCAGCGCCTGGATCGCCTCCAGCGCCATCCATGTCGCCTTCTCGGCCGAGTAGAGGATCGCGCCGGCGGCATCCTTGCGCGCGGTCTCGCCGCGGTCGCACGCCTGCGCCACGGCGTAGACGTAGGCGCGCGCGGTCGACAGCGCGACATACATGTCGGCGAGCTTGCCCTGCATCAGCTGGAACTCGCCGATGGCCTGGCCGAACTGCTTGCGCTCATGGACATAGGGCACGACGACGTCGAGGCAGGCCTGCATGATGCCGAGCGGCCCGCCCGACAGCACGACGCGCTCATAGTCGAGGCCCGACATCAGCACCTGAACGCCGCGGCCTTCCATGCCGAGGACGTTCTCGTAGGGCACCTCGCAATCCTCGAAGACCAGCTCGCAGGTGTCCGAGCCGCGCATGCCGAGCTTGTCGAGCTTCTGCGCGGTCGAGAAGCCCTTCATGCCCTTTTCAATGAGGAAGGCGGTGATGCCCTTGGGGCCCGCGTCGGGGTCGGTCTTGCCGTAGACGACGAGCGTGTCGGCGTGCGGGCCGTTGGTGATCCAGAACTTGTTGCCGTTGAGGACGTAGCGGTCGTTGCGCTTCTCAGCGCGCAGCCGCATCGAGACGACGTCCGAGCCCGAGCCGGGCTCCGACATGGCGAGCGAGCCGACATGCTCGCCCGAGATGAGCTTGGGCAGATAGCGGGCCTTCTGCTCAGAAGTGCCCCAGCGCGCGATCTGGTTGATGCAGAGATTGGAATGCGCGCCGTAGCTGAGCGCGACCGAGGCCGAGGCGCGGCCGATCTCCTCGACCGCGATGACATGCGCCAGATAGCCGAGGCCCGCGCCGCCATCCTCTTCCTTGACGGTGATGCCATGCAGCCCGAGCGCGCCGAGCTTCGGCCACAGGTCGCGGGGAAAGGTGTTGGTCGCGTCGATCTCGGCGGCACGCGGCGCGATCTCGGCTTCGGCGAAGGCGCGGATCGAATCGCGCAGCATCTCGATGGTGTCGCCGTGATCGAAGCGGAGGAGGGGGAGGGATGTGGTCATGCTTCCCCTATAGCGACCGCCGTTCCCCAAGGGGAGGAGGCGATCAATCGGCCGCTTCGATTTCGACCAGCACCGTGCCTTCTGCGACCTGATCGCCTTCCGCTGCGCCGATGCTCAGCACCTTGCCGGCAGCGGGGGCGGTGAGGCGGTGTTCCATCTTCATGGCCTCGAGGACGAGCAGGCGGTCGCCGGCGGCGACGGTCTGGCCCGCGGCGACGGCGAGCTGGAGGACGCGGCCGGGCATCGGGGCGCGGACCTTGCCGTCGGAGGCGTCGCCGCCGCTGCCTGCGCGCGGCGGGGTCAGGCCGAGGCGGAAAGCGCGGCCGCCGAGGCGGACCTCGATGCTGTCGGCGTCCTTCAGGACCACGGCGCGCACCATGTCGCCGCCGAAATCGGCCTCGAACTGGACCGCGTCGCGCCAGCGGCCGGTCGCGGGCATCGGCTCGCCGAGCCCGGTGACCTTGCCCTCGGTCAGCCCCAGCGTGCGCACCTCCTCGCCGACGTAGAGATCGATGTGGCGTTCGGCGGCGAGGTTGATGCGGAACGGGCCCAGCGCCTCGAACAGCGTGCGCGGCGGGCGGGCGTCGCCCTCGGCGGCGATGGCGAGCGCGGCGATCGCCAGCACGCGATCGGGCACCTCGGCGGTCGGCTTCAGGTCATCGGCGTGGCGGGCGATGAAGCCGGTGTCGACCTCGCCGGCGCGGAAGGCGCCGTGATCGGCCAGCCGGGCGAGGAAGCCGCGGTTGGTCTTGACCCCGTCGACGACGCAGCCGTCGAGCGCGGCGACGAGCCTGTCGATGGCGACGTTGCGGTCGGCGGCGTGGGCGATGACCTTGGCGATCATCGGATCGTAGTGGATCGTCACCTCGCCGCCTTCAGCGACGCCGGCATCAATACGCACGCCCGGCAGACCCTCCGGCAGTCGCAGCCGCTTCAGCGGGCCGGTTGCGGGCAGGAAGCCGGCGTCGGCGTCCTCGGCATAGAGCCGCGCCTCGACGGCGTGGCCGGACATGCGGATGTCTTCCTGCGCGGCCGGAAGCTTCTCGCCGCGCGCGACGCGGATCTGCCACTCGACCAGATCGAAGCCGGTGATGAGCTCGGTCACCGGATGTTCGACCTGAAGACGCGTGTTCATCTCCATGAAATAAAAGGCGGGATCGCCGTTGGCGTCGACCGCGTCGCAGTCGAGGATGAACTCGACGGTGCCCGCGCCCTCATAGGAAATCGCGTGCGCCGCGGTGATCGCGGCGATGCCGAGCGTGTGGCGGAGGCGGTCGCTCAAGCCGGGGGCGGGGGCCTCCTCGATGACCTTCTGGTGGCGGCGCTGCAACGAGCAATCGCGCTCGAACAGGTGGACGACATTGCCGTGGCGGTCGGCGAAGACCTGCACCTCGACATGGCGCGGGCGGCCGATGAGCTTTTCGATCATCACGCCGTCGTTGCCGAAGCTGCGCTGCGCCTCGCGCTTGGCGGCGATCAACGCCTCGGCGAACTCGGTTTCGCTGTCGACGCGGCGCATGCCCTTGCCGCCGCCGCCGGCGACCGCCTTGATGAGCAGCGGATAGCCGATGGCCTGCGCGGCCTTTTCGAGCCGCGGAAGCGCCTGATCCTCGCCCTGATAGCCCGGCGTCACGGGCACGCCCGCTGCCTTCATCGCCTTCTTGGCCGCGTCTTTCAGGCCCATGACGCGCACGGCCTCCGCGGGCGGGCCGATGTAGGTGAGGCCGGCGTCGCGGACGGCATCGGCGAAGTCGGCGTTCTCGGAGAGGAAGCCGTAACCGGGGTGCACCGCATCTGCACCCGTGCGCGCCGCGGCGTCGAGCAAGCGATCGACGAGCAGATAGGATTCCGCGGCAGGCGCCGGCCCGAGCCGCACCGCCTGTGTCGCTTCATGGACATGCGGCGCGTCGGCGTCGGCGTCGGAATAGACCGCGACCGTCTCCAGCCCCATGCGGTGCGCGGTGCGGATGATCCGCCGCGCGATCTCGCCCCGGTTTGCGATCAATATCTTACGCATCGATGTTCCAGTTCGGTCTACGCTTGCCGAGAAAGGCGGAGACGCCCTCGCGGCCTTCCGGATCGGCGCGGCGCGCGGCGATGCGGCGGGCGGTGTCGGCCCGGAGTTCGGGCGTGATCGTCTGTCCGGCGAGGTCGCGAACGAGCGCCCGGGCGTCGGCGACCGCGCCCGGCGCATTCTCGAGCAGCGCCTTGATCCAGGCCTCGACCCAGGCGTCGGCCCCCGCACGGTCGTCGGCGAGCTCGTGGGCGAGGCCGATGTCGTG
>JADCGM010000139.1 GCA_020249025.1 Alphaproteobacteria bacterium | reverse complement strand
TGTCCGGTCGCGCTTGCAGGCGGCGACATGCTCGGCCTTGGCGGCAAGGATCGTTTGAAGCGTATCGGTCATCGGAAAGCCGCCCATCGCGCAAGAAGGTCTGCGGCCGCGCCGCTGTCGATGGCCTCGGCGGCCTGATCGGCGCCGTCGCGCCAGCCGCTGGCGCGATCGGCGACCATGAGCGCGCCCGCAGCGTTCAACAGCACGATCTCGCGATAGGCGCCTGGTTTACCCTTGAGCAGCGCCCGCAGCGCGTCGGCATTCTCCGGCGGAAGCCCGCCAGCGAGATCGGACAGCGGCCAGCGCGACAGGCCCGCGTCGTCCGGCGTGACCGAGGCCTCCGCGACGCTCCCGGCGTCGAGATTGGCCAGAACGCTCGCGCCGGTCACCGTCAGCTCGTCGAGGCCATCGCTGCCATGCACGACCATCGCCCGCTGACAGCCGAGGCGGGCGAGCGCTTCGGCTAGCGGGGCCACCCAGCGCGGCGCCGGAACCCCGACGAGTTGCCGCGAAACCCCGGCCGGATTGGCGAGCGGGCCGAGCAGGTTGAAGATCGTCCGCCGCCCGATCGCCCGCCGCACGGGGGCGACCCGCGCCATCGCGCCGTGGTGCTTGGCCGCGAACAGGAAGCCGATGCCAAGGCTGTGGAGAGAGGCCTCGACCCGCCCCGCCGGCGCGTCGACATCGACACCAAGCTCCGCCAGCACATCGGCCGCCCCGGACTTGGACGAGGCGGCGCGGTTGCCATGCTTGGCGACCGGCACGCCGCAGGCGGCGACAACGATGGCGACCGCCGTCGAGACGTTGAGGCTGTGCAGACCGTCGCCGCCCGTGCCGCAGACATCGATGGCTCCAGCCGGCGCCTCGATCGTTGAGGCCCGCGCCCGGAGCACGCCGGCCGCTGCGGCGATCTCGTCGACGGTCTCGCCCCGGTCGGCAAGCTGGACGAGGAAGCGCGCAATCTCTGCGTCCTCGACGCCGCCATCCATGATCGCTTTGAACGCGGCGGTCGCCGCCTCGCTGCCCAGCGGCGCGCGCGCGTCGGGCAGGATCGCTCCGGTGTCGCCGCTCATGCCGCGTCGCGACGGCGCGGCACGCCGGCAATGTCGAGAAAATTGCCGAGCATCGCGTGGCCGTGCTCGGTGGCGATGCTCTCGGGATGGAACTGGACCCCGTGGATGGGCAGCGTGCGGTGGCGGATCCCCATCACGGTGCCGTCGTCCGCCCATGCGTTGGCGACCAGATCACCGGGCAGGTCCTCGGCCCGCACGATCAGCGAATGGTAGCGCGTCGCGGTAAAGGGGGAGGGGAGGCCGCTAAACAGCCCCGTCCCGTCATTCGAGATCGGCGAGGTCTTGCCGTGCATCACCCGCTCGGCGCGCACGACCGCGCCGCCGAACGACTGGCCGATGGCCTGATGACCGAGACAGACGCCAAGCAGCGGCACCCCGCTCTCGGCCGCTGCCGATACCAGACCGAGCGAGATCCCCGCCTCATTGGGTGTGCACGGCCCCGGGCTGAGCAGGATCGCCGCCGGGCGCATCCTCATCGCTTGCCCGACGCCGATGTCGTCGTTGCGCACGACATGGATCTCCGCCCCCAGCTCCTGCAGGTAGTGGACGAGGTTCCAGGTGAAGCTGTCGTAATTGTCGACGACAAGGATCATGACGGCTTGCGGTTACTCCCGGTCCGGCAGCGGCACAAGCTATTGCCCGAAGCCGGGAGCCGCGGCGCGGGTCAGCGCCTCGCGGGCCGCGGCGAACAGCGCGCCGGCCTTTGCCTCGCACTCGCGCTGCTCATAGGCCGGCACGCTGTCGGCGACGATGCCGGCTCCGGCCTGCGCGTGGAGCACGCCGTCCTTCACCACCGCGGTGCGCAGCACGATGCAGCTGTCCATCGATCCATCCGGCGAGAAGTAGCCGACGCCTCCGGCGTAGGGACCGCGCTTCTCGGCCTCCAGCTCGTGGATGATCTCCATCGCCCGGACCTTCGGCGCGCCCGAAACCGTTCCGGCCGGGAACCCGGCGAGCAGCGCGTCGATCGCATCCTTCGACGGATCGAGGTCGCCGCGCACGTTCGACACGATGTGCATCACATGGCTGTAGAATTCGACCATGTTGCGGTCGGTGACGGTGACCGTCCCCGGCGCCGCCACCCGGCCGACATCGTTCCGGCCGAGGTCGAGCAACATCAGATGTTCCGACAGCTCCTTGGGGTCGGCGAGAAGGCTGTCGCGGTTGGCGGCGTCCTCGAGCGCGGTCTTGCCGCGAGGGCGAGTGCCGGCGATCGGCCGGATGGTCACTTCGCTGTCCCGCACGCGCACCAGGATCTCGGGGCTCGATCCCGTCAGCGCGAAGCCCGGCAGATCGAGGAAGTAGAGGAATGGCGAGGGGTTGATCCGCCGCAGCGCCCGGAACAGGTCGAAGGGCGGCAGCGGAAAATCGAGCGTGAAGCGCTGCGCCAGCACCACTTGGAAGATGTCGCCGGCGAAGACGTACTCCTTGGCGCGCTCGACCATCTCCGCATAGCGCTCCGGCGGCACCACCGGCTTCGGCGTGCCATCGGGGAGCGGTGCGCCGACACGGCGGCCTTCGGGAACCGCCTGCGCCAGCCGTGCCTGCGCGCTCTCGATGCGCTCGACCGCACGGGCGTAGGCGTCGTCCGCGCTACGGCTATCCGGAAACACCGGCGCGACCAGGAACAACTCGTCCTTCAGCCGGTCGAACACCAGCAGCAGCGT
>JADCGM010000138.1 GCA_020249025.1 Alphaproteobacteria bacterium | reverse complement strand
GACCCTCCCCCGGTTCGGGGGAGGGGATTCGCCCCCTATTCCGCCGCCATCCGCATCGGCGTGCCCTGCGGGCCGCGGATGAGCTTGCCGGGGACCGCGCCCGTCGGCGCGCCTTCCCGGAAGGTGACGACGCCCGACTTGATCGTCGCGACATAGCCGTCGGCCTTCTGCAGCAGCCGCTTGCCGCCGGCCGGCAGGTCGAACGCCAGCCACGGCCGGCCGAGCTTCAGCCGGTCGAAGTCGATGATGTTGAGATCGGCGAGATAGCCCGGCGCGAGCACGCCGCGATCGTGGAGCCCATAAAGCGCGGCGGTATCCCGGCACTGGCGCTTCACCGCCTGCTCGACGCTGAGCCGCCCCTTTTTCCGGTCGCGGGCCCAGTACTGGAGCATGAAGGTCGGCGAGGCGGCGTCGCAGATCGTGCCGCAATGCGCGCCGCCGTCGGACAGCGAATTGACCGTGTCGTCGCTCGCCTGCAGCGCCTCGAGGAAATCGAGGTTGCCGTCGCGGTAGTTGAGAACGGGGAAGTAGATGAAGCCCGTGCCGTCGTCCCGCATCAGCTGGTCGTAGGCGTACTCCGCCGGATCGACGCCCGCGGCCTGAGCGCGCGCGAAGATCGTCTCGGCCTGCGTCGGCTCGTAGTTGAAGTCAGGGCCCATCTCGAACTGCAGCACCCAGCCCATGGCGACGGCCCACAGCAGCTCGACGACGTCGGATTCCGGGAACACATGCTCCTCGGCGAGCATCCGCGCCTTGAACGCCGGGTCCTTCAGCTTCGCGAGCTGCTGCTCCCACGGCAGTTCGGCGATCTCGGTCCACGCCGGCTTGAACAGGAACGGGTGGATCGTCCCCCGCCACGCCATGACGATGCCGTTCCCGCGCAGCGCGATCTGCGCGACGATGTTCGCCCCCTTGGCATTCTCCTCGCGCATCGTCGCGATCTGCTCTTCGAGCGGCAGCTCCTTGGCGATCGACTGCAACGCGGCGAAGGTGACGGGCAGGCCGGTCTCGCGGCTCAGCTCGCCCATCCACTCGAACTCGTTCCACTCGCGCTTGAGGTCGGAGGCCATCTCGAACACGCCGTGGCCGACACGGCCCATGGCGCGGCCGATGCCGAGCAGCTCCTCCTTCGTCGCGGTGGTGCCGGGGACCAGCTCGCCGTCGACCGACTTGTGGAGCACCGTCCGCGAGGTCGAGAAGCCGAGCGCGCCTGCGCGGACGCCTTCCTCCACGATCTTCGCCATCTGCGCGATGTCGGTCTCGGTCGGCGGCTCGTTGCGCGCGCCGCGGTCGCCCATGACATAGGCGCGCACCGCGCCGTGTGGGACATGCGTGCCGATATCGACCGTGCGCGGCATCTTTTCGAGCGCATCGAGATATTCGGGGAAGGTCTCCCAGTCCCAGGTCATGCCTTCGGCGAGCGCGGTGCCGGGGATGTCCTCGACACCCTCCATCAGGCCGATCAGCCACTGGTGCCGGTCGGGCTTCGCGGGCGCGAAGCCGACGCCGCAATTGCCCATCACGACCGTCGTCACGCCATGCCAAGACGAAGGCGCCATCTCGGGGTCCCAGGTCGCCTGCCCGTCGTAGTGGGTGTGGATGTCGACAAAGCCGGGCGTCACCAGCTTGCCGCTGGCGTCGATTTCCTCGCGTCCCGGTCCGGCGGTGCCGCCGACCGCGGTGATGCGGCCGCCATCGATGGCGATGTCGCCGACGTGGCGGGGGTTGCCGGTCCCGTCGACGATCGTTCCGCCGCGGATCACCAAGTCATGCATCGACGCCTCCCCAGGCTGTCTTATTGAACCCGCATTGGGCGCACGGTTGAACCGCCCCGGCAAGCTGGCGGGAGGGATAGCCCGCCCGGCCATCCTTATTTCCGCCACAGCCCCCCGGTTAAGGCGGGTCCCGCATGGCACCCACCGTCATTCCCGTCGGCGACAACGCCACCCCGATCTGGGGCATGAGCGCGCGCGAGCGCGTGCGGCGCATCGCCCGCACCGCGGGCCTCACGGTCGCCGACGCGCCCGGCGATGGCCCGGCGCTGCTCGTCGATCTCGCTTTTGCGTTCGATCCGCTGTGGCTCCGCCATCTCGCCGCGCATCCGGGCCGCGCCGTCTCCATCGGCGGGCGGCTGGCGCTGGCGCATGTCAGCCGCGACGCGGCCGCGGTGGCCGAGGGGATGCGCGCCGGCTCGCCGCTTCCCGCGGGTCTCGACATCGTCGCCATCGAGGACGGGCAGGGTCTTTACAACGAGGCGCTGCGCAAGCGCGAGACGCCCTTCCTCATTCCGCTCGATCCGGCGCATGTCCCGGCCATCGAGCGCGCCAGCTACGAGGGCGCCTACAAGGGCGTCACCGATCTGCTGACCAAATATCTCTGGCGCGAACTCGCCTTCCACCTGACGCGGATCGCGGCGCGGCTGGGGCTGTCGCCCAACAGCGTCACCTATGTGGGCGCGGCGCTGTGCGTCGCCGCCTTCTTTCTGTTTCTCGACGGGCAGTTCTGGCTCGGCACGGCGGCCGGCTTCGGCTTCATGGTGCTCGACACCGTCGACGGGAAGCTGGCGCGCTGCACGCTGACCTCGTCGAAGCTCGGCAATGCGCTCGACCATGGCACCGACCTCATCCACCCGCCCTTCTGGTGGTGGGCGTGGATGGAGGGCTGCGCGCGCGTCGGCCTGCCGCTCGATCCGCTGTGGCAGACGGAACTGCTGGCGGTGATCGTCGGCGGCTATGTCGCGCAGCGGCTGATCGAGGGCTGGTATCTCGCGCGCTACCGCATCGACATGCACACATGGCGGCCGTTCGACAGCTGGTTCCGGCTCATCACCGCGCGCCGCAACCCGAACATGGTGCTGCTGGTCGCCGCGCTCGTCGTCGGGCGGCCGGACATCGGCATCGTCGCGGTGGCGGCATGGACGCTGCTGTCGCTTGCCGTCCACTTCGTGCGGATGGTGCAGGCGGAGGCCGCGCACCGCCGCTCGCCGCTGGTGTCCTGGCTGGCATGAGCCGCTGGACGGCGCTGCTGCTCGCCGGGCAACGCCCGGGGGTCGATCCGCTGGCGGCGCACTTCGGGCAGCAATGGAAGGCGCTGGTCGAGGTCGGCGGCGAGCCGATGCTCGTCCGCGTCGCGCGCACCCTGCTCGCCAGCCCCGAGATCGGCCGCATCGTCATCCTCGCGCAGGAGCCCGAGGCGCTGCTGGCGACGCCCGGCACGCGCTGGCTGGAGGCGGAGCGGCGGGTGACGCTGCTGCCCTCGCAGGCGTCGATCTCGCATTCGGTGGCGGTCGCCGCCGGATCGCTGGCGGCGCCATGGCCGGTGCTCGTCACCACCGCCGATCATCCGCTGCTCACGCCCGAGATGGTCGCGAGCTTTCTGGCCGGGGTCGGCGATGCCGATCTGGCGGCGGGTCTCGTCGAGCGGCGGACGCTGCTCGACGCCTATCCGGACAACCGCCGCACCTGGCTGCCGTTTCGCGGCGGGGCCTATAGCGGGGCGAACCTGTTCGCGCTGACCGGAGCGGCGGCGCAGAACGCGCTCGATCTGTGGGCGACCGTCGAGCGCGACCGCAAGAAGGGCTGGAAGCTGTTCGCCGCCTTCGGGCCGTGGCTGCTCGTCCGCACGCTGTTGCGCACCTTCACCGTCGAAGCCGCGTTCGCCGCCGCCGGGGAGCGGCTGGGGCTGTCGGCACGGGCCATCGTGCTGCCGCAAGCGGAGGCCGCGATCGATGTCGACAAGCCCGCCGACCATGCGCTAGCCGAGACGATCCTTTCGAAGCGCTAGGGTCCGATGCCCGAGATCGCCATCTACGACATGGACCGCACGATCACGCGGTCCGGCACCTACACGCCCTGGCTCGTCTTCTACGCCTGGCACCGCGCGCCGTGGCGGCTGCTGCTGCTGCCGCTCGCCGGGCTGGCGGGGCTCGCCTATGCGCTGAAGCTCATCACCCGCAAGCGCGTGAAGGAGATCAACGGGTTGCTGCTGCTCGGGCCGGCGGTCGACCGTGCGCGGCTGACCCCGATGGCGGAGGCCTATGCGCGCCGGGTGATGGAGCAGAATGTCTATCCCGATGCGCTGGCCCAGATCGCCAGCGACAAGGCCGCGGGCCGCCGCGTCGTGCTCGCGACCGCCTCCAACCGCTATTATGTCGAGGCGATCGCACGGCGGCTGGGCATCGCCGACGTCATCGCGACCGAGTCGGTGTGGGATGCGCGCGACCGGCTGACGTGGCGGCTGGCGGGCGAGAACTGCTACGCCGACGCCAAGCTCCGCATGGTCGAGGCCTGGTTCAAGGCCAAGCGCATCGCGCGTGCCAAGGTGACGGTCCGCTTCTATTCGGACCATGCCTCCGACCTGCCGGTATTCGACTGGTCCGACGAGCGCTTCGCGGTCAACGCCTCGCAGAAGCTGCGCGACATCGCGCGCGGCCGCGGCTGGCCGCTGATCGACTGGAGCTGATCCCGGCGCCGCCGCTGGCGACGCCGGGGATCGTAGGTCTTACGCGGCGAGCTTCCTCAGCACGTAGTGCAGGATGCCGCCGTTGTAGAAGTAGTCGAGCTCGTTCTCGGTATCGATCCGGCAGCGGGTCTCGAAGCTGCCCGTCTCGCCGTTGGCGCGGGTGAACTTCACCGTCAGCGACTGGCGCGGACGCAGGCTCGTGACACCCTCGATGTCGAAGGTCTCGGTGCCGTCGAGGCCGAGCGTCTGCGCGTTGACGCCCTCGGCGAACTGCAGCGGCAGCACGCCCATGCCGACGAGGTTGGAGCGGTGGATGCGCTCGAAGCTCTCGGCGATGACCGCCTTCACGCCCAGAAGGTTGGTGCCCTTCGCCGCCCAGTCGCGCGACGAGCCGGTGCCGTACTCCTTGCCGGCGAGAACGACGAGCGCGGTGCCTTCCGCCGCATAGCGCATCGCCGCGTCGTAGATGGCGAGCGTCTCGCCCGACGGGATGTGCTTCGTGACGCCGCCCTCGACGCCCGGGACCATGCCGTTCTTGATGCGGATGTTGGCGAAGGTGCCGCGCATCATCACTTCATGGTTGCCGCGTCGCGCGCCATAGCTGTTGAACTCGGCACGGGCGACCTGACGCTCGGTCAGATAGCGGCCCGCCGGGCTGTCGAGCTTGATCGAGCCGGCCGGCGAGATGTGGTCGGTGGTGATCGAGTCGCCGAAGATGGCGAGCGGGCGCGCGGCGCGGATATCGCCCACTGCCTGCGGCGTCATCGTCATGCCCTCGAAATAGGGCGGGTTCTGAACGTAGGTCGAGCCCGGGTTCCAGGTGTAGGTCGCGCCGCCGGCGACCTTGATCGCCTGCCAGCGCGCATCGCCCTTGAACACGTCGGCATAGCGCGCGCCGAACATCTCACGGGTGATCGTCGCGTTGACGACGTCGGCGACCTCCTGGTTGGTCGGCCAGATGTCCTTCAGATAGACGTCCTGTCCGTCCTTGCCCTTGCCGATCGGGTCCTTGGCCATGTCGCCCTTCACCGTGCCCTTCAGCGCATAGGCGACGACGAGCGGCGGCGAGGCGAGGTAATTGGCGCGCACGTCGGGCGACACGCGGCCCTCGAAGTTGCGGTTGCCCGACAGCACCGAGGCGGCGACGAGATCGTTGCCGTTGATCGCCTCGCTGATCGGCTCGGCGAGCGGACCCGAGTTGCCGATGCAGGTCGTGCAGCCATAGCCGGTGGTGTAGAAGCCGATGGCGTCGAGGTCGCTCTGCAGGCCCGACTTCACGAAATAGTCGGTGACGACCTGGCTTCCGGGCGCAAGGCTCGACTTCACCCAGGGCTTGCGCTCAAGGCCGAGCGCGCGCGCCTTGCGGGCGACGAGGCCGGCGGCGACGAGGACGTTGGGGTTCGACGTGTTGGTGCACGAGGTGATCGCGGCGATCACGACGTCGCCGTGGCCGACCGAGAAGTCGCCGCCGGTGGCGCCCACGCCAACGTCGTCGAGCTTCACGGGCACGCGCTTGTCGGCCTCGGCGGCCTTCTTGTAGCCGGCGTCGAGCTCCTTGGCGAAGCCGGCGCCGACCTCGGACAGGCGGACGCGGTCCTGCGGACGCTTCGGACCCGCGAGCGACGGCTCGACCGAGCCCAGATCGAGCTCGAGCGTGTCGGTGAACACCGGGTCGGGGGTCGAGGCGTCGCGCCACATGCCCTGCGCCTTGGCATAGGCCTCGACGAGCGCGATCCGCGCCTCGTCGCGGGCGGTGAAGCGCAGGTAATCGATGGTCTTGGCGTCGACCGGGAAGAAGCCGCAGGTCGCGCCGTACTCGGGGGCCATGTTGGCGATGGTGGCGCGGTCGGCGAGCGTCAGCGCGTCCAGGCCGGGGCCGTAGAATTCAACGAAGCGGCCGACGACCCCCTTCTTGCGCAGCATCTGCGTGACGGTCAGCACAAGGTCGGTTGCGGTGATGCCCTCCGGCAGCGTGCCGGTCAGCTTGAAGCCGACGACCTCGGGGATGAGCATCGACACCGGCTGGCCGAGCATGGCCGCCTCCGCCTCGATGCCGCCGACGCCCCAGCCGAGGACGCCCAGACCGTTGACCATCGTGGTGTGGCTGTCGGTGCCGACGAGTGTGTCGGGGTAGGCGACCGACTGGCCGTTGGCGTCCTCGCTGACCCAGACCGTCTGGGCGAGATATTCGAGGTTCACCTGGTGGCAGATGCCGGTTCCCGGCGGCACGACGCGGAAGTTGCGCAGGCTCGACTGGCCCCACTTCAGGAACTCGTAGCGCTCGATGTTCCGGGCGTATTCGAGGTCGATGTTGTCCTCGAGCGCCTGCGGATTGCCGAATTCGTCGACCATGACCGAATGGTCGATGACGAGATCAACGGGGACGAGCGGGTTGATGCGCTGCGGATCGCCGCCGAGCTTGGCGATCGCGTCGCGCATCGCCGCGAGATCGACGACGCAGGGAACGCCGGTGAAGTCCTGCATCAGCACGCGCGCCGGGCGATACTGGATCTCGCGCTCCGACGCGCGGTCCTTGACCCAGCCGGCGAACGCCTTGACGTCGTCGACCGTCACCGTCGCATCGTCCTCGAAGCGCAGGAGATTTTCGAGCAGAACCTTCATCGAGAAGGGCAGCCGCGACACGTCGCCGATGTGCTTCGCCGCCTCGGCGATCGAATAATAGGCGTAGGACTTGCCGCCGACGTCGAGGGTGCGGCGGGTGTTCAGCTTGTCATGTCCGACGGCGGTCACGGCGGTCTCCAGACGATGGATTCAATTGAGCGCCGCCGCTGTAGCAAGCAGGGTGCGCGAGGGGAAGGCAGGGAGAGTTAAAGACCGCGCTCGCGCGCGCCCGCGAGGCCTCCCCTTGGAACGACTCCGGCGCGGACCCGTTGACGCCGCATCAGCCCGGATGTCGCGACGTCCGGGCCCGTAACGAGACAGGTGCCCGATGACCGAACGAACCACCCGTCGCCCGGCCGAGGCCGGCGCGGCGTCCTTCCCGTCGCCCGCGGCCGATCCGCAGGGCTTTCATGAGGCCTTGAGCTGGTTCAATCGCCGCCGCCTCGCCGCCCGCGCCCCGCACGACGGCTGGGAAGCCGAGCTGGAGGCCGAGCAGGCGGCGCGTCTCGCCGAGGGAAGCTGGATCGAAGCCGAGCGCCGGGCGGTCGAAAGCCGGGCAAAATCGGCGCCCAGCAATTGCTCGGATTTCGTCGCGTGGTTCGAGGAGCTGAAGGCGTCCGGACCCGGCCAGGGCGATCCGTTGTTCCCGTGGCTCGCCGAGACCGCGACGCGCGAGGAGATGCGCTGGTTCCTGCAGCAGGAGGTCGCGGGCGAGGCCGGCTTCGACGACCTCGTCGCGATGACGCAGGTGAAGATGCCGCCGCAGCCCAAGATGGAGCTCGCGAACAATTATTGGGACGAGATGGGTCGCGGCAACATCAAGGGCATGCACGGCCCGATGCTCGATGCGCTGGCCCTGACGCTCGATCTGAAGCCGTCCATCGAGGGCACAGTCTGGGAAAGCCTGGCGCTTGCCAACACCATGGTCGCCTTCGCCACCTCGCGGCGATACGCGTGGCATGCGGTCGGCGCGTTGGGCGTCGTCGAGCTGACCGCGCCGGGCCGCTCGAAGCTTGTGGCGCAGGGGCTGAAGCGGCTCGGCCTGTCCAACCGCGAGCGTCTCTATTTCGATCTCCACGCCGTGCTCGACGTCAAGCACAGCGAGGACTGGAATCGCGAGGTGCTGCGCCCGCTCGTCGCCGAGGACCCGGCCCGGGCGCGCTGGATCGCCGAGGGCGCGCTGATGCGGCTGTCGTGCGGCGCGCGCTGCTTCGCCCGCTATCGGCGCGAATTGTGGGGTGCGGTCAGGCTGGCGGCGGAGTAGGCGTCAGGGCTGCATCGCGCAGCCCGCGCCAGACGCGCATCGCCTGCACCGTCTCGGGCACGTCGTGGACGCGGAGCAGCTGGACGCCCTGCGCCAGCCCGGCTGCCGCGACCGCGACCGAGCCGCCCAGCCGCGCCTCGGCCGCAGCCTCGCCCGACAGCGCGCCGATGAAACGCTTGCGGCTCGCCCCGAGCAGCACCGGGCAGCCGAGGCCGTGGAGCAGCGACAGCCCGTTCAGCAGGTCGAGATTGTGCTTCACGGTCTTGCCGAAGCCGATGCCGGGATCGACCGCGATCCGCTCCCGCGCGACACCTGCCGCCACCGTCGCCTCGACCCGCGCTTCCAGCCAGTCGAACACGTCGAGCAGCACGTCGTCGTAGCGGGGATCGCGCTGCATCGTCTGCGGATCGCCCTGATGATGCATGAGCACGACCGGGCAGCCGGCCGCCGCCACCGTCGCCAGCGCGCGGTCGTCCCAGGTCAGCGCGGACACGTCGTTGACGATCGCCGCCCCGCGGTCGAGCGCCGCGCGCATCACGCCCGCCTTGCGCGTGTCGATGGAGACAGTGACGCCCGCCGGGCGCAGCGCCTCCAGCACCGGCGCGACGCGGGCGATCTCGTCGTCCTCCCAGACCGTCTCTGCGCCCGGCCGCGTCGACTCCCCGCCGATGTCGACGATCGCCGCACCCGCCGCCGCCATGTCGACCGCCGCCGCCACCGCCGGGCCGGGATCGGCGAAGCGCCCGCCGTCCGAAAAGCTGTCGGGTGTGACGTTGAGGATGCCCATGACGGCGGGCTGATCGAAGCGCAGCGTCCGGTCGCCGAGCGTCCACGGCGCACGCGGCGCGGTCAGCGCCCGCCACAGCCTATCGAACCGCCCGTGCAGCGCCGGATCGAGCCCGGCCCGCGCCGCCTCCAGCCGCTCGACCGCCACCAGCTCCTGCCGGGCCCGGCGCACGCCCTCCTGAACGATCAGCTCGACCGCAGAGAACCAGCACAGCCCCCCGGCCAGCCGCGCCACCCGTCCGTCCTGCCCGAACGGCGCGTCGACGAAGGCGGTGGGGCGGAGATAGAGCTGCATGGGGGCTTCATACACGCCGCGGGGGCGAGGATCATCGGCGATGATGCGGCCGGCCCCCGCCCCACCTCACCCTTACCCTCTCCATCAAGGAGAGGGAGGCCCAAACGGCGGGGCGAGGCGTGCGGCCTGAGAACCTGGCCCAATCGTCGACGTCTCCCTCTCCTTGATGGAGAGGGAAAGGGTGAGGTGAGGCCCGAACCGCCGCGACCTCTCAGACCCCCGTCACGCCGTCCCGACGGTCTCGCGATACTGCTGGCGCATGGCGTCGATGGGCACGAGCTTCCCCGCGTCCTCGACGTGCCAGAAGGTCCAGCCGTTGCAGCTCGGCTGGCCCTGCGCACGCGCGCCCATCTGGTGGATCGAGCCGGCGCTGTCGCCGAGCGCAAGGCTGCCGTCGGCGCGCACCCGGGCGCGATACTTCCGCGACAGGTCGACGAGTTCGGCGCCCGGCTTGACCATGCCCGTCTCGACGAGCGTGCCGAAGGGGATGCGCGGCTGGGCGCGCTTGCTCGCCATCACCGACAGCGCCTCGTTCGACATCGGCGTCACCGCGTCGATGCGCTTGCGCGCGACCTTGGCGTATTTCTCCTCGCGCTCGATGCCGATGAAGCGGCGGTCGAGCAGCTTCGCCACCGCGCCGGTCGTGCCCGATCCGAAGAAGGGATCGAGGATGACGTCGCCGGGCTGCGTGCAGGCCATGATGATTCGGTAGAGCAGCGCCTCGGGCTTCTGCGTCGGGTGCGCCTTGACGCCCTCCACCTTGACGCGCTCGCCGCCCGTGCAGATCGGCAGCACCCAGTCGGAGCGCATCTGCAGGTCTTCGTTGAGCGCCTTCATGGCGTGGTAATTGAAGGTGTAGCGCGCATCCTCGGACTTCGAGCACCAGATCATCGTCTCGTGCGCGTTGGTGAAGCGCGTGCCCTTGAAGTTCGGCATCGGGTTCGACTTGCGCCACACGATGTCGTTGAGGATCCAGTAGCCGAGGTCCTGCAGCGACGCGCCGACGCGGAAAATGTTGTGGTAGGACCCGATCACCCAGATCGTGCCGTCGTCCTTTAGCACGCGGCGGGCCGCGGCGAGCCACTCGCGGGTGAAGCGGTCGTAGGTCGCGAAGCTGTCGAACTTGTCCCAGGCGTCGTCGACCGCGTCGACCATGCCGCCTTCGGGCCGCCACAGGTCGCCGCCGAGCTGCAGATTATAGGGCGGATCGGCGAAGATCATGTCGACCGACTTCGCCGGCAGCGCGTTCATCGCAGCAATGCAATCCTCGACCAGCACACGGTCGAGCGGCAGCTTGGAAACCACGGAAATCCCCCGTCTGATCTTTGCCCGCGCACAAGGTGAGTCAGGCGACTCCCTGCGGTCAACGGGGTGGAATCGAGGCGGAATCAGCAGCTTGGGCGATTGTGTTCAGATTTTGTCGCGAAACGAATCCGGGCTCACCATTAGTGGAGTCTGTGGATAACTCCGCCCCCTAGGGATTGGGGTGTGGCCGAAAGGACTCAACGGCTCGCCTTCGCGAATTGGGCAACGGGCGCGAAGCTCATGCGATGGTGCCGGGTGGGGCCAAGGCGTTCCAGCGCGATTCGATGGGATTCGGTGCCGTACCCGGCATTTTGCGCCCAACCGAAGCCCGGATGTCGCGCATCGAGCCGCGCCATCAGCCGGTCGCGACAGACCTTGGCGACGATGCTGGCGGCGGCGATCGACAGGCAATGGGCGTCGCCCTTGACCACCGTCTGGCTCGGCCAAGTCCATGGCGGACAACGATTTCCATCGACGAGCACGAGGTCGGGCGCGACCCTGAGCGCCGCCACCGCGCGGGTCATGGCGAGGTAGGTCGCCTGCAGGATGTTGATGCGATCGATCTCGGCGACGCTGGCCGCGCCGATACCGATGCGGGCGCAGCCGCGCAGCTCCGCCGCCAATGATTCGCGCCGCGCGGCGCTCAAGGCCTTCGAATCGGCGAGCCCGGGCGGAATTCGCGCGGGATCCAGAATCACCGCCGCTGCGACGACCGGTCCTGCGAGCGGCCCGCGCCCGACCTCGTCGACACCGGCGACCACCCCGCCATGCGCGGCCTCGCGGTCATAGGTGGGAACGGTGCGCGGCATGGGAGCGGGGATAGGGGGCGAGCGGGCGGTGCGGCAAGTGCGGCGGTGACCGGTCGGCCGGTGGTGTCACGGGCGGCGCCCCAAAACTCTTGTCGTCATTCCAGCGAAAGGTTCGACGAAAAATAAGATATTGAGATATAAGGCATAAAGCGGCCTATTTTTGCCTGTGCAGATGTTGTGCAGGAAATCCAGCCGATTTTGTGCAGAATGTGGCGATCATGCCACAGGGGATTCTGCGCAAGCTACCGATCTCACAGGTCGATCATTCCACGTCTGACGGGCGGTGTAAACGGCTGTCGTGCGGTGGGGCGGGTTCCGGGGCCAGGGCGGAATACCGTGGGCCGCGAGCGTCAGCGAGCGGCCCACGCATTGGGGCGGGTGGTGCGGGTCAAACGAAGTGCGCCGCCCCTGTCGGGGCGGCGCTCTCTGTCGGCGGCTCATGCCGCCTCTTTGACCTCCTCGGGGTTCGCCAGTTGGTGCAGGTAGGCAACGGCACGCTCGGCGTGGGCGGCGGCCTGCACGATGGCGCGGGTGTCGTTCTGCAAGACCTTAACCCAGCTTGCGATATAGCTGGCATGATCGGGGCGCGGCTCAATCGCCAAACCAAGATCGGCGGCAAGGAAGGCCGCGCCAAGCTCGGCAACAAGCTCCTCGCGGGCATAGCCTTCATCGCCCCATTTCTCGCGCCCGAATGAACGATCAAGGCGGCTCTTGTGGCTCGTCCAGTGGACAGTTTCATGTCCGCGCGTGGTGTAATATCCGTGGGCGTCGTGGAAAGCCGCAAAGGGCGGCAACTGAATCCTGTCGGCTGACGGGATATAATAAGCCTTGTCGCCGCCGTGGTTCACAGTCGCGGGGATGCGCTCGAAGAAAGCATCGGCGGCTTCGATGCGCTCGACCTCCGGCGCGGGTTCCGGCACGTAATGATAGCGCTCGGGGAGTCCGTCGATCTGCGTCACGTTGAACACGGTGTAGGTTTTGAGGAAGCGGAATCGCTGTTCGCTGTCCTCTCCGGTCTGCTCGTCGCGCACGGTCTTATTGCTGTCGCCGTAGTAAACCACGGTTGCGCCGCGCTCGCCTTTGCGCACCTGCGCGCCCAAGGCTTGGGCTTGGCGGTAGGTCATCCATGACGGGGTGACAAAGCCGGATGCCTGCGCCTCGATCCACAGCAACAGAACATTGATGCCGCGATAGGGCTGGCCGGTGGCACGCAAGGGGCGGGTCTGCCCCGATGCGGCCATGTCTCCCCCACTCCACGGTTTGAGCCAAGGGCGGGTGCCCTGTTCCTGCTCGGCAAGAATCCGGTCGGTGATGCGGCTATGGGGGTCTTGTTTGGTGGTGTGCTTGGTCATGGTGTTTGCTCCCTTCTGATCCGCGCAGCGGGTCATGCGCCGCGCATGACCCCTGCCGACCCGGCGAGGGGCGGTGAGAGAGGGAGCAAGGTCCGGTGCCGGGGGTGGTGCGGGCGCAGCAAAGCGAGCCACGGCCCCAAAGCGGCACCTTGCAGGGAGAGAGAGGCAGAGCTTCTTTCTTCCTCGAAACTGGAAAAACCGCGCCGCTGGCGGCGCTCATCAATGGGGCGGCAACGCCGCCCTATCGCGCGTCAGGGATTGCCACCCGCATGGGCGGAAACCCCACAGGGGGTTCCGTCGCGCCAGCGATAAAGCCCGCCCGAAGGGGACGCCAAAATCGAGCAGAAATGAAATATTGAAAATGAATAATGCAACTATATTATCGAATATCTACTTAGTAACTATATGTTAACTGCGAATCATTATCATAAAATTGATGCTTTCTAAAGCAACATTCAAGAAAAGTGGAGGATAGGATGGATTATGACCATCTGAAAGGACTTCTGAGAAGCGCTTTTGCAAAGGCAGATGCGGATATGACCGTCGGCCGGGGCGTGCAAAGAGAGAAAGAACTCGAAGCACAGCAAAATATGGAAGCATCACGGGAGACTCTCAGAAACTCCGGCCTTGAAGCGGCGCTCAAGGAACTCAAGAAATTTGGCCTGAGGTACGATGTTCGCGAGATGAGCGGAGCAAAGAAAGGAGGTATATCCATTGAAACAAACATAGAAGTTAATGGAAATAACATATAT
>JADCGM010000137.1 GCA_020249025.1 Alphaproteobacteria bacterium | reverse complement strand
GCGATGAGATGGCGGCCAAGGAAGCCGAGCTGGCGCGCATGCAGACCAGCGTCGCCGCGCTGAAGGCCGACATGACCGACCTGCGCGGCGATGTCGCCACCGCCGCCCAGCGCCTCGAACAGCGCCAGAAGTTCCTCGCCCAGCTGCTTTCGGGCAAGGGTGACGTCCAGCAGCTCGCCGAGCTGATGCCGAAGGACGAGCCCGACGTCGCCGAGCTCGCCGAAGCCGCGCCGCAGCCCGCCGTCCTCGCCCCCTTCGCGCGGCTGGAGCGCGAGCAGCTCGCCTTCGTCGACAAGGCGACCGTCGCCGCCGAGGCGCGCTACCGCGACAACAAGGCGCTGCTGCGCCGGCTCGGCCTCGATTCCGACCGCTTCCTGCGCCAGAGCTCGATCGCCATGGGCGGCCCGCTCGACGAGAAGGGCGGCCCGCTCGCCGACGCGGAGCCGGAGTTCAAGGATCTCTTCGTCAGCTGGAAGAAGGTCGACCAGCTCGAGCAGGCGATGACCGCGATCCCGTCCTACACGCCGGTCAAGAGCTTCTCCTATTCGTCCGGCTTCGGCGTCCGCTACGATCCGTTCACCGGCCGCGCCGCGATGCATGCGGGCGTCGACATGGCCGGCAGCCATGGCGAGCCGATCTACGCGGCGGCCGACGGCGTGGTGACGAGCGCCGGGCGCAACGGCGCCTATGGCAACGCCGTCGACATCGGCCACGGCAAGGGTCTCTCCACCCGCTACGGCCACCTGTCCCGCGTTCTCGTCCGCGCCGGCGAGCGCGTCGAGAAGGGCCAGGTCATCGGCCGCATGGGCTCGACCGGGCGCTCGACGGGCACGCACCTCCATTACGAGGTCCGCATCGACGGCCGCGCGGTCAACCCGATGCCGTTCCTGCGCGCCGCCAACTATGTCCTCGCCGTCCAGACCCGCGCCGAGCGCGGCCAGGGCGGCCCGGAGATCGCGGCGGATTGAACCCCGCGGCCCGGGGGCCTATGTCTCGGACATGAGCGAGGTTGTCACCCTGACCCCGGCGGCTGCGAAGCGCGTCGCGACGATCGCGGCGAAGCAGGGGAAGCCCGGCCTCAAGCTGCGGCTTGCGGTCGATGGCGGCGGCTGCGCCGGCTTTCAGTACAAGTTCGGGCTGGAGGAGGCTGCAGCCCCCGACGACATCGCCACCGAGACCGATGGCGTCACCCTCCTCGTCGATCCGGTCAGCCTGCCGCTGATCGCCGGCGCGCAGGTCGATTATGTCGAAAGCCTCGGCGGCGCGGCGTTCCAGGTGAAGAACCCGAACGCGGCGAGCGGCTGCGGCTGCGGCACGTCCTTCTCCGTCTGAGCTTCGTGAAGATCGCCACCTTCAACGTCAACGGCATCGGCGCCCGCCTGCCGCGGCTTCTCGAATGGCTGGGCGAGGCGCAGCCCGACGTCGCCTGCCTGCAGGAAGTGAAGTGCGTCGACGACGCCTTTCCGCGCGCCGCCATCGAGGACGCCGGCTGGCATGTGCTCGTCCACGGCCAGAAGGGCTTCAACGGCGTCGCCATCCTGTCGAAGACGCCAGCCACCGAAGCGCAGCGCGGCCTGCCCGGCGACCCGGCTGACGAACAGGCGCGCTATCTGGAGGCCGATGTCGAGGGGGTGCGCATCGCCTCCATCTATCTGCCCAACGGCAATCCCCAGCCCGGCCCCAAGTTCGACTACAAGCTGGCGTGGATGGAGCGGCTGCATGCCCGCGCCCGCGCGCTGTGGGCGCTGGAGCGCCCGGTCGTGCTCTGCGGCGACTACAACGTCATCCCGACCGACGAGGACGTCTGGTCGGTAAAGGCGATGGCGGACGATGCGCTGATGCAGCCGGAATCGCGCGCCGCCTTCCGCAGCCTGATGAACGACGGCTGGACCGACGCCATCCGCACCAAATGGCCGAGCGGCGAGGCCTTCACCTTTTGGGACTATCAGGCCGGCGCCTGGTCGCGGAATGCGGGCTTCCGCATCGATCATCTTCTCCTCAGCCCCTGGGCCGCCGACCGTTTCGCGGATGCCGGCATCGACAAGGCCGTGCGCGGGCGGGAAAAGGCCAGCGACCACGTTCCCGCCTGGGTCGAGCTCGCTTGAGCGATGTCGCCTTCAGCGCCCCGCTCTGGCGCTGGCAGGGCGACAGCGGGGGCAGCTGGCATTTCGTGACGCTTCCCGCCGACATGGCGGTGGAGATCCGCCTCCGGTCGATGACCAGCCGCCGCGGCTTCGGCTCGGTGCGCGTCGAGGCGCGGATCGGCGGCTCCGTGTTCCGCACCTCGCTGTTCCCGATGAAAAGCGCCGACAGCTATCTGCTGCCGGTCAAGGCGTCCGTCCGCCGCGACGAGGACCTGGGCGAGGGTGATATCGCCGACGTCGGGTTGACGCTGCTCGACGTCTGAAACGATTGCGCCCCGCCCGCCGCGCGGTACGATGTTGTCCGGACAACTTTGCCGGAGACGCTCGCCATGACCGACGACACCGCCGTTTCGCGCCGCTCGCTGTTCGGGGTCGGGCTCGGCCTCGCCGCCGGCGCGGCGCTGCTGCCCGAGGAGGCGCAGGCGGCGATGGGCAAGGGTGCGGCGACGCCCGATCTGCGGCCTGACGGCACCTATTCGTCGGTCGCGCTCGACCGGGAGGCGTGGACGCTGGGCGTCGTGCAGTCGCGGGTGATGGCGCTCGATGCGCGCAGCCCGGACAAGCGCAAGCGCGAGAATTTGGAACACATGCTGTTCCTGATCGATGCGGCGCAGGGCTATGGCGGCAAGAAGGACCTGCTGTTCTTCCACGAATTTCCGATCACCGGTTACAGCTATGAGTGGGACCGCAAGGACGCGCTGAAGATCGCGATCGAGATCCCCGGTCCCGAGACTGAGGTGCTGGCCAAGAAGGCGCGCGAGCACGGCTGCTGGCTGGTGTTCGGAAGCTATGCCCGCGATCCCGACTGGCCGGGCCATCTGCTGTCGATCACGACCGTCATGAACGACCGGGGCGAGATCGTCGACAAGCACTGGAAGGCGCGCAACATCAAGGGCGTGTTCGCCGGCTTCGAGCTGTTCACGACGACGATCCACGACGTGCTCGACCGCTATGTCGAGATGTACGGCCGCGACGCCGTCGTTCCGGTGACGCGCACGCCGCTGGGGAACATCTGCACCTCCTCGATTCAGCGCGAGCCCGAGTATTTCCGGGCGATGGCGATGAAGGGCGGCGAGGTGTTCCTGCGCACCGCCTCGGGCGGGTTCACCCCTGCCGACATGCAGGCGACATCGCTCTACAACGGGGTCTACACGGCCGTGTGCAACAACGCCGCCTCGCCCAACAACGGGCTCTATTTCGAGGATGCGGGCGGCGGCGGTTCGGCGATCTACGGACCCGGTGGCGAAGAGCTGGAAAAGGCGCCGACCTCGTTCGAAACGCTGGTCGCCGCGCGCATCCCGATCCGCGCCTATCGCGAGCGGCACCGCCAGCCCAACGTCCACACCGACCTGTTCCTGCCGGAATATGAGGCCTACCGCTCACGGCACCCGGCGAATCTGTTCAGCGGCTATCTTCCCACCGACGGCAAGGACGCCAAGCGCTTCCTCGCCGACAAGTCGCGCTGGAAGTAACGCGAAAAGGCCCGGCAGCCGGGAGAAGCTGCCGGGCCCCCACGGGCCCGCCCCGGGGGACGCCGGGCGGGTATGTCAGCAGCTACGCAGGCGCCGCGGGGGCAGATGCAGGGCGGCGCGAAAAAAGCGCGCCGGGCCGTCAGTATTCGTATTTTTCGACGATCCACGTCTCCTTGGCCGCCGCATCGAGCCACTCGCGCATATAGGGGTGCGCGGTGATCGCCTCGGCATAGCCGCGCGCGACCGAACCGAGCTTCACGTCATAGGTCGTGAAGCGCGTGACGACCGGCGCATACATGATGTCGGCCGCACCGAAGTCGCCGTAGAGGAAGTCGCCGCCCGCGCCGAAGCGGCCTCGCGCCTCGGTCCACAGCGCCTCGATGCGCGCGATGTCGGCCTGTGCCTCGGCATTGACTGCGAAGCCCGGATAGTGACGCCGCGTGTTCATCGTCAGCTGCTGACGCATCGGCGCGAAGCCGGCGTGCATCTCGGCTGCGATCGAGCGGGCATGGGCGCGCGCCGCCTCATCCGCCGGCCAGTAGCGATCCCGCCCGACCCGGTCGGCGAGCCAGTCGATGATCGCAAGGCTTTCCCAAACCGCGACGTCGCCGTCGAACACGGTCGGGACCTTGCCGGCGGGCAGCCGCGGCCGGACCGCATCATGCTCGGCCGTCCACATCGGCACGAGCGTCTCGCGAAACGCCAGCCCCGAATGCCGCACGGCCAGCCAGCCGCGCAGGCTCCACGACGAATAGGCCTTGTTGCCTATGACGATCTCGATCATGCGCGCGCTCCCTGCCGAATGAGAGCGGAGCATAGTCGGCCTGCCTGCTGCGCGGGTAGGGGCTATGGACGCAGGGGAGCTATGCGCTCACCGCAGCGACTACCGCCGCGCGCAGTTCGGGGATGCCCCAGCCTTTTTCCGCGCTGGTCGGAAGGATCTCCGGGTGAGCGGCGGGGTGGCGCTTGGCTTCCTCGGCGGTCGCGGCGACGACGGCGTCAAGCTCGGTCGGCTTGATCTTGTCGCCCTTGGTGAAGACGAGCTGGTAGCTCACCGCCGCCTTGTCGAGCATCGCCATGATCTCGCGGTCGACGGGCTTCAGCCCGTGCCGGCAGTCGACGAGGACAAGCACGCGCTTCAGCACGGCGCGCCCGCGCAGATAGTCGTTCACGAGGAACGCCCATTTGCGCACGACGTCCTTCGGCGCCTCGGCGAAGCCGTAGCCGGGCATGTCGACGAGGCGGAAGCGCAGCGGCTCGCCGACGTCGAAGAAATTGAGCTCCTGCGTCCGGCCCGGCGTGTTCGAGGTGCGCGCCAGCGTCGTCCGGCCGGTGAGCGCATTGAGCAGCGACGACTTGCCGACGTTGGAGCGGCCCGCGAAGGCGATCTCGGGCGCGTCCGGATCGGGCAGGAACTTCAGCGCCGGGGCTGACTTCAGGAACGTCACCGGCCCCGCGAACAGCTTGCGCGCCGCCTCGATGGCGTCGGCGTCGGGGCCGGCGATGTCCGGATCGGTCACGACTTAGCCGGCTCCGTCACCGGCGCGCCGTGCTTCTTGTAAAGCCACCACTGCTGGCCGATCGACAGGATGTTGTTGGTCGTCCAGTAGAGCTGAAGCCCGGCCGCGAACGGCGCCATGATCACCATGAACACCCACGGCAGGATGGCGAAGACCTTCTGCTGGATCTCGTCCATCGGGGCCGGGTTGAGCTTCTGCTGCAGCCACATGGTGATGCCGAGCAGGATCGGCAGCACGCCGATGGCGATGAACTGCGGCGGCGTGAACGGCAGCAGGCCGAAGAGGTTGACCGGCGTCAGCGGATCGGGGGCCGACAGGTCCTTGATCCACAGCACGAACGGCTGGTGCCGCATCTCGATCGACAGCATCAGCGTCTTGTAAAGCGCGTAGAAGATCGGGATCTGAAGCAGGATCGGAAGGCAGCCGGCGAGCGGGTTCACCTTCTCGGTCTGATAGAGCTTCATCACCTCCTGCTGCATGCGGACGCGGTCGTCCTTGTAGCGCTCCTGCAGCTCCTTCATCTTCGGCGCGATGATGCGCATGCGCGCCATCGAGGCGAACTGCTTGTTGGCGATCGGGAACATCGCGATGCGGACGATGATCGTCAGCCCGATGATGGCGACGCCGAAGTTGCCGGTGAACACGAACAGCCAGTCGAGCAGATAGAAGATCGGCTTGGCGATGATCTCGAACCAGCCCCAGTCGATGGCGCGGCCGAATAGCGGGATGCCGAGCGTCTCCTCATAGCCGTCGAGGGTGCGGACCTCCTTGGCGCCGGCGAAGACATGCGTCGTCGTCGTCGCCTGCTGCCCCGGCCCGACGAGCTTGGGCTGGCCGGCGAAATCGGTCTGGAAGCGGTCGCCCGCGCTGTGGCGGAAGGCGGCATCGATGCGCGCCTTCTGATCGGGGATGACGGCGGCGAGCCAATATTTGTCGGTGAAGCCGATCCAGCCGCCACGCGAGGCCTCGGTGATCGTGCCGGCGTCGCTCGCCTCGTCGTAGTTCACGTCGCGCAGCAGGTCGTCGAAGACGCCGATGAGGCCGACATGCGCGGTCCAGGCGTCGGGGTCGGCCGACTTGCCGGCGCGGCTGACGAGCGCATAGGGCTGCACCGCGATGGCGCCGGCGCCGCGGTTCACGACGCGCTGCGTCGCGGTGAACATGAACTTGTTGTCGACCGCGAGCACGATCTCGTAGGTCTGCCCGGCCGGGCTGGTCCACGACAGCGTGACGGGCTTGGCCGGGGTCAGCTCGGTGGCGCTGGCGGTCCACACCGCATCGGCCGGCGGCGCGCCGGGTCCGGTCCAGCCGACCTGCGCGAAATAGGCCTTGGCGGTGCCCGACGGCGAGAACAGCCGCACCGGCGGCGAGCCGGGCTTGATGGTGTCGGTGTAGAGCGGGTTCGCCAGCACCAGATCGTCGATGCGCGCGCCCTTGAGGTTGATCGAGCCGACAAGGTTCGGGGTGCTGATCTTCAGCCGCGGCGTCTCGGCGAGCACCTGATCGCGGTTGCGGATCGCGGGCGCGGCGCCGGCGGCGGGCACGCTGCCCTTAGGCAGCACGACGTCGCTGGCGGCCGCCGTCTTCGTCGCCGCCGGATTGGCGGTCGGGAAGAAGCGCTCCGAAATGGCGCTCCAGCCGAACAGCACGAGGGCCGACAGCACCACCGCGAGGATGAGATTCTTCTGGTCGTTCACCGAACGTCTCTCGATGCGGGATCGGGCACCGGGTCGTAGCCCGAACCCCCCCAGGGATGACAGCGTGCGATGCGCCTAGCCGCGAGGGCGGTTCCGCGCAACGTTCCGTGGCGCTCCAGCGCCTCGATCGCATATTGGGAGCAGCTGGGCGTAAAGCGACAGCTGGGCGGCAGAATGGCGCTGAACGTCAGCTGCCACAGCCGCGCCCCCCCGATGAACAGCCGCCGGATCATGCCCCCACCGTCCCCGCCACCTTCGCCAGCGCGCGGCGCAGCTCGTCCGCCATCTGCGCGAAATCGCGGGTCGGCGTCTCGCTGCGGCCGATGAGGACATAGTCGACGCCGGGCGCGCCCGCCTCGGCGATCACCTGCCGCGCCAGCGCGCGCAGCCGGCGCTTGCAGCGGTTGCGGACGACCGCATTGCCGATCTTCTTGGTGACGGTGATGCCGATTCGCACCGTGTCGAGCTCGTCCCCGCGCGGACGGGCGAGCAGCACGAAGCCGGGGGTGGGGGCGCGGCGACCCTGATTCGCGGCGAGATAGTCACGCCGCTCGGTCAGCCGGGCGAGCCGGATCAGGCCGAGAGCTTCTTCCGGCCCTTGGCGCGGCGGGCGGCGAGCACCTTGCGACCGCCGACGGTCGCCATGCGGGCGCGGAAGCCATGACGGCGGGCGCGGACGAGACGGCTCGGTTGGAAGGTGCGCTTCATTGTTCGAAACCCTGTGCAAGCTCTGCCAGGCGGCCCCGCGGGCCACCCGTGAAAATGAGTGGCGGCTGATAGCGGGGACGGGTGGCGAAGTCAACGCGGGCGTCTATCGCCTCTCCCGAAGCGAAAGAACCGCGATATCCCGCCCTGCGCCGGGATGACGAGAATGGGGAGGATTGGGACCCCCGCTCGCCCCCCGTTGCACCGGGCGTCACAATCCGGTCCTATGGCGGGCCTATGACCGATGCATCCGCTCGCCCGCTGGGGCTCCGCCTGCTTCCGCTCGCCATCCTGCTCACCGGCCTCGGCGTCTTCTTCGCCGCCGGGGGGACGGAGATCGTCTCGTTCCAGACGCTCTCTGACCGCTATGCCGATCTCGAGGCCTATGTGGCGGCCAACCGGCTGACGGCGGCGCTGATCTTCGTCGCGCTCTATGCCGGGCTCGTCTCGCTGGTGGTGTTTCCGGGCGCGGTGGTGCTGACGCTGTCGGGCGGGCTGCTGTTCGGGACCTTTGTCGGCGGCACGCTCACCGTGATCGGTGCGACCATCGGCGCGACGGTCGTCTTTCTCGCCACCCGCACCGCCTTCGCCGATCTGCTGAAGCGCAAGGCGGGGGCGCGGCTGTCGGCGCTCCAGGCCGGGTTCGAGAAGAACGCCTTTTCCTATCTGCTGGCGCTGCGGCTGACCCCGCTTGCGCCCTATTATGTCGTCAACATCGCCGGCGGCGTCTTCGGGATGAAGCTGTCGCACTATGTGGTGGCGACGCTGTTCGGGGTGATGCCGGCGACCTATGTCTATTCGGGCCTCGGCGCGGGGCTCGGCGCGACGATCCGCGCCGGGGAAGATATCCATGTCGCCGGGCTCGCCAGCCAGCCGGAGGTGGTGCTGCCGCTGATCGGCTTGGGGCTGCTGTCGCTCGCCCCGGTGTTCCTCAAGCGCCGCAAGGAGCGCGCGGCGTGAGCCGCCTGACGCACGACGTCGCGATCATCGGGGCGGGCGCGGCCGGGCTGGTGACGGCGGGCGGGCTGTCGCAGTTCGGGCTGAGGGTCGTGCTGTTCGAGGCCGGCGAGATGGGCGGCGAGTGCCTCAACACCGGCTGCGTGCCGTCGAAGGCGCTGCTGGCGGCCGGGCATGCGGTGGCGGCGGCGCGGCACGGCGCGGCGCTCGGCGTCAGGCCGGGGACGCCCGAGGTCGACTGGGCCGGGGTCAACGCCCACATCGCCCGCACCATCGCCGCCATCGCCCCGCACGATTCGCAGGAGCGCTTCGAAGGCTTCGGCTGCGACGTGGTGCGCGCGGTGGCGCGGCTGACCGGGCCCGACACGATCGAGGCCGACGGCCGCAGCTACCGCGCCCGCCGCATCGTGCTGGCGACGGGCTCCGAGCCGGCGGTGCCGCCGATCCCGGGCTTGGCCGACGTGCCCTTTCTCACCAACGAGACGCTGTTCGGCATCCCCGACCAGCCCACCCACCTCATCGTGCTGGGCGGCGGGGCCATCGGCTGCGAGATGGCGCAGGCGCATGCGCGGCTGGGCTGCGCGGTGACGCTGATCGAGGCGGACCGGCTGCTGCCCCGCGACGATCCCGAGCATGCCGCGGTTGTCGCCGCGGCGCTGGCGGCGGACGGGGTGACGATCCACGCCGGGCGCAAGGCCGTGAAGGTCGAGGGCGGGCCGACGGTGACGCTCGACGACGGGACGGTGATCGTCGGCTCGCACCTCCTCGTCGCGGTCGGACGCAAGGCGCGCACCCATGGCTATGGGCTGGAGGCGGCGGGCGTCGAGGCCGGGCCGAACGGCATTCGCGTCGATGCCCGGCTGCGCACGTCGAACACGCGCATCTTCGCGGTCGGCGACTGCCGCGACGGGCCGCGGCTGACCCATGCCGCGGGCTATGACGCCGGCATCGTCATCCGCAACATCGCCTTCCGCCTGCCCGCGAAGGCCAACTACGCCGCGCTGCCGGCGGCGACCTACACCGATCCCGAGATCGCGCAGGTCGGGCTGACCGAGGCCGGGGCGCGGGCGCGGCACGGCGCGGCGCTGACCGTGCTGCGCAGCGACTTCGCCCACAACGACCGCGCCCGCGCCGAGGGGCGGACCGAGGGGCTGATCAAGGTGATGGCGGTGAAGGGCCGGCCAGTCGGCGTCTCCATCGTCGGGCCGCATGCGGGCGACCTCATCGGCTTCTGGCAGTTCGCAGTGGCGAACCGGGTGAAGCTCTCGGCGATCGCCGGTATGATCGCGCCCTATCCGTCGTGGGGCGAAAGCGCCAAGGCGGTGGCGGGCACCGCCTTCACCGAGACGCTGTTCTCACCGCGGGTGCGGGCGGTGGTACGGCTTCTGGCGCGCCTCGGGTAGCGGCACGCGCTGGCGCGAGCGGCGCAGCGCCCGGTTGGTCCAGGCGCCCCAGCGCGGATTGTGCTTCGCCCAGCGCACATAGCGCCGCCGCGCCCGCCGCGAGTTCTGCAGCACCAGCGTCAGCCCGGCGGCGAAGGAGACGATGCCGACCGGCCCGGGCAGCGGCCAGCCGAGCGCGGGGCCGAAGGTCATCAGCACCACGCCGACGCCGACCTTCGTGCGCCGCCAGCTGCGCTGGCGCGGGACACGGACAAGGGTCGGGAATTCCTGCATGACGGGGCGCAGCCTAGAGCGGCGAGGTGGCCGGAACATGGCGGCGACCCGCCCGGTTGGCCGGGTTGCGCCGGCCCGCCGCTCGGCGACGATCCGCGGCTGACAGGCGGCGGGGGCAAGGGCGGATGGTTGCGCATGTGACGACGGTGGCGTTCCTCGGGTTGGAGGCGCGCAGCGTCGACGTCCAGGTCCAGATCACCAATGGCGCCAACCACTTCGGGCTGGTCGGCCTGCCCGACAAGGCGGTCAACGAATCGAAGGAGCGGGTGACCGCGACGATGCACGCCATCGGGCTGACGCGGCCGTTCCGCCGGGTCGTCGTCAACCTCTCCCCCGCCGATCTGCCCAAGGAGGGCTCGCACTATGATCTCGCCATCGCGCTGGGGTTGCTGGCGGCGATGAAGATCGTCGATGCCGAGACGCTGTCGCACTATGTCGTGGTCGGCGAACTCGGGCTCGACGGGCGGATCGCGCCGGTGCCGGGGGTGCTGCTCGCCGCGCTCCACGCCTCGGCGAGCGACCGCGGGCTGATCTGCCCGGCGGCGCAGGGCGCGGAGGCGGCCTGGGCGGGGCGCATCGAGGTCGTCGCCGCGCCCGACCTGCTGTCGCTGCTTAATCATCTGAAGGGCGTGCAGCTGCTCCCCGCGCCCGAGCCGGCCCGGGCCGAGGCGCGCACGGCCGGACCCGATCTCGGCGAGGTGAAGGGGCAGGAGACCGCCAAGCGCGCGCTCGAGATCGCAGCCGCTGGCGGCCATAATCTGCTGATGTGCGGGCCGCCGGGGGCGGGCAAGTCGTTGCTTGCCGCCTGCCTGCCCGGCATCCTTCCCGAACTGACGCCGGAGGAGGCGCTGGAAGTGTCGATGATCGCCTCGATCGCCGGCACCCTCGACGGCGGACGGCTGCAGCGCCAGCGGCCGTTCCGCAGCCCGCACCACGGCGCGTCGATGGCGGCGCTGGTCGGCGGCGGCACCCGGGCGCGGCCGGGCGAGGTCAGCATGGCGCATCTCGGCGTGCTGTTCCTCGACGAGCTGCCCGAGTTCCAGCGCCAGGTGCTCGATTCGCTGCGCCAGCCGCTGGAGACCGGCCGCATCGAGGTGGCGCGCGCCGCGATGCACGTCACCTATCCGGCGCGCGTCCAGCTCGTCGCCGCCATGAACCCCTGCCGCTGCGGCCATTTGGGCGAGCCGGCGCTGGCCTGCGCCCGCGCCCCGCGCTGCGCCGCCGACTATCAGGCGAAGATCTCCGGCCCGATGCTCGACCGCATCGATCTCCACGTCGACGTGCCCGCCCTCTCCGCCGCCGACCTGACGCTGCCCCCACCCGCCGAGCCGAGCGCCGACGTCGCCGCCCGCGTCGCCGCCGCGCGCGACCGCCAGACGGCGCGCTACGGCCCCGGCGGCCCGCGCAGCAACGCCGAAGCCGACGGCAAGCTGCTGGAGGCCGCGGCCGCCCCCGATGAGCCCGGGCGCAAGCTGCTGGCGCAGGCGGCCGACGCCATGCGGCTGTCGGCCCGCGGCTATCACCGCATCCTGCGCGTCGCCCGCACCATCGCCGATCTCGCCGGCGCGGATGCGGTCGGCCGCATCCACATCGCCGAAGCCCTCAGCTACCGCCGCCGCCCGCCGACGGCGTGAGCGTCGGCCCAGCGTTCCAGCCAGTCGACCGCGAAGGCGCACATCGGGGCGGCTTCGACGAGCAGGGACGGGGCGTTGCCGATGCGGCCCTGCCGGCCGTTGCCGGTGGCGACGAAGGCGGTGACGATCCGCTCGATGTAATCCTCGGGCAGCCCGTCGAAGGGCGGCTCGGTGGTGTCGAACTCCTCGACCATGCGCCACTTGACGCGGCCGTCGTCGCTGGCGAACGGCACCTCGTAACGCAGCACCCTCTTGGCGGGGATGTCCGCGAGATGGTCTGCGTGATGGATGAGCGTCATCGTATCCCAGGGCGCGCCGACCATGAGCACGCGCCCGCCGGCCTCCACAAGCTTCTCCAGCGGCGAACCCAGGCCATAGCCATAATCCTGCGGATGGTCGGCGGTGATCCACTCGGCCAGCCGCCCGAGCGCTGCGACCGATGCGCCGGGGTTGCCGCTGCGCCGCGCGCCGGGCGTGGTGCGCAGGAATTCGGGCAGGATGCCGTTCATCCGAACGGCGCGAGAGGCGGCAGGATCGAAACCCGGCACATGGTCGCGCCATTCGGGCAGGACCCGGCCGTCGTCATCGAGCAGATCGGTGTGGCGGCTGTCCCAGTCGGTGTAGGCGACCAGCGTCCCGTCGGCACCGACCACGTCGCGTAGCGCGCCGATGAGCGCATCCGGCCCGTTCAAGAGCGGCCCCACCCGGCGCATCGCGGCGTGGAGCATGACGAGATCGCCGGACGTCAGCCCGAGGCGGCGGAGGTCGTCGCGAAGATCGGCACGGGTGCGAAGGGGGGCGGT
>JADCGM010000136.1 GCA_020249025.1 Alphaproteobacteria bacterium | reverse complement strand
GCGTCGACAACGTCTTCAACAAGCAGCCGCCGTTCGGTCTGACCGGCGTCGGCGCTGGCTCGGGCATCTACAATGTCGAGGGCCGCTTCTTCTACGCGGGTGCCAAGGTGAAGTTCTAAGCTTCACCGCCCAACCGAAGACAGAGGAGGGCCGGGACGCAAGTCCCGGCCCTCTTTCTTTGCGCGCGCCCCGCTGGCACAAGGCCTGGCATGTCCTCCGCCGTTTCCCAGGCCGTCGCCGCCGCCCAGCGCGGCGACACCGCCACCGCCGCGCGCCTGCTCGAAGCCGCGGCGGCCAGCGGAGATGTCGAGGCCGCCTTCGAACTGGCGCTCTGGTATCTGGAAGGTGCGCCGCTCCGCCGCGATCTCGCGGCTGCTGCGCGCTGGTTCGGCCGGGCCGGCGAGCTCGGCCGGGCCGATGCGGCAGCCTACCACCGCGCCTTTCTCGCCCATGGCGCTGGTGGCGCACGCGACTGGCGGGGCGCGCTCGCCGCCCTCGCGCGTGCGAGAGACCCGGCCGCCGTTCGCCAGCGGGATGTGCTCGCCGCGATGGCGTTGACCGCGGACGGCGATCCGCTGGCCCCCGCGACTGGCACGCCGGTTGGCGGCGACCTGCCGATCACCCTGTTCGAAGGTTTTCTCACCGCCGACGAGTGCGCCTATCTGATCGGCGCGGCCGAGCCCTTCTTCACCGCGTCGGTCGTCGTCGATCCGCGCACCGGCGCGCACCTGCCCAATCCGATCCGCACCTCCGACACCGCCTTTTTCCCGATCGTCGACGAGAACCCGGCGATCCATGCCCTCAACCGGCGCATCGCGGCGGCAAGCGGCACGCGCCCCGAGCAGGGCGAGCCGCTCCAGGTGCTGCGCTATGCGCCGGGGCAGGAGTACCGGATGCACTCGGACGCGCTGCCGCCCGGCGGCGGCGACAGGAACCAGCGCATCCTGACGTTCCTCGTCTATCTGAACGACGACTATGAGGGCGGGGCGACGCTGTTCGAGGCAACCGGCCTCGCGCTCCGGCCCCGCGCGGGGGATGCGGTGCTCTTCCACAACACCCTCGACGACGGCCGGCCGCACCCGCGCATGCGCCATGCCGGCCAGCCGGTGACGCGCGGCGTCAAATATCTCGCCTCGCGCTGGATTCGCGCGCGCCCCGTTCTCTAGGCAAGCGCGCCCAGCCGCTCCCGAATCTGCGCCAGATCGGCGACGAAGCGGTCATATTCGGCGCGCGCCGCCTCCGGGTCCTCGATCCGCAGCAGGTAGCTCGGGTGGATCGTCACCCACAGCTCTGATCCGTCGTCGAGCGGGACCGGCTGCCCGCGCGTCTTGCCGATCGTCACCGCCCGGCCCAGAACCGCGCGCGCCGCCGTCGCCCCGAGCGCCACGATGAGCTTTGGCCGCAGCTGCGCCCGCTCCGCCGCCAGCCACACCCCGCACGCCTTGATCTCGGGTGTTTGCGGCGTCTGGTGGATGCGGCGCTTGCCGCGCGGCTCGAACTTGAAGTGCTTGACCGCGTTGGTGATGTAAGCGGTCGCGCGCGCGACCCCGGCCGCCGCCAGCGCCTTGTCGAACATCTGGCCCGCCGGGCCCACGAACGGCCGCCCGGCGAGATCTTCCTGATCGCCCGGTTGCTCGCCGACGAACATCAGCGGCGCATCCGCCGGCCCCTCGCCGAACACCGTTTGCGTCGCCGGCCCATGCAGCGGGCAGCGCGTGCACGCCTTCGCCGCCGCGGCGAGCTCGGCCAGCGATTGCGCGTGCGGTGCGGGGGCGCCCGCCTCGATCATCGCCTCGGTCCTTGTTCCAGCGGCTGCGATGAGCGCGGGAACGAGCGCGGTTTCGGGCATGTTCCGCCAGTATTTCTTCGGCATCTCCTTCAGCATCGCCTTCACCTTCAGCCGTGCCGGATTGAAGGTGGAGGCGTAGTAGGTGCGCCAGGTCGCCTCGACCGCGTCGCCATCGGGCGCGTCGGTCTTCGTCGCGCCGGGGGTGAAGTCGAGCGTCTCGCCGTCCCAGAGCGCGCAGACTTCGGGCGTTAGGATCGACCAGCGCATCGTCGAGAAGCGCCGCACGAAGAAGCCGGCGTTGCGGCGGACGATGTGATGATCGGGCTCGAACCACGCGACGAAGCGTGCGCCGTCCTCCTCCGTCACCTCGCGGAAGCGGACGAAGGCGCGCATCTTGTGGATGTCGCGCGCCACCGACCGGCGCAGCGCCTCCAGCCGGTCGACGAGCGGATCGGCCTTGTCCTCGAGCAGCCGCGGCGTTTCGCGCAACCGCAGCAGCGCCCGGTAGAGCAGCCCGAATCGCGCCGGATCGCTGTGGCAGACGACGCTTTCGGCCAGATCCACGAAGGTCCGCGGCACCGAGAAGCGCGCCGGGGCGGCGGGGGGCGGCTCGGCCGCTGTCGCGAGCAGATCGCCCGTGTCGCCCGCCACCTGCCAGGTCACCTCATGTGCCGGCACGTCGGCGGCGGCGAGCGCCCGAGCGGCAGTGCGCCAGCCGTCGAAATCCGCCGGATGGTCGAGTGTGACGACCCGCACCGCGTCGGCTCAGGCCGCAAACAGGTCGAGCTGGCGCGCCGGGACCGCCAAGCGTCCGCGCAGATCGAGCCGGTCGCTGAGCGCGGTCGGCCGCCAGCCGTCGGCGATGAGGAAGGCGCGCACCTTGTCGACCGAACGCGTCAGCCGCGCCAGATCCTCCAGCCGCAGCCGCCGCCAGCGCCGGGCCTTCAGAATCGCGTCGACTGCGCGCACGCCGAGGCCCGGCACGCGCAGCAGCGCCTCGCGCGGGGCGGCGTTGACGTCCAGCGGGAACAGCTCGCGGTGCTTCAGCGCCCAGGCGGTCTTGGGGTCGACATCGAGCGGCAGCCAGCCGTCGTCGGTCGCCGCCTGCACCTCGGTCGCGGCGAAGCCGTAGAAGCGCATCAGCCAGTCGGCCTGATAGAGCCGGTGTTCGCGCACGAGCGGCGGCCGCACCGGGGGCAGGCTGCTGCTGGCGTCGGGGATCGGGCTGAACGCCGAATAATAGACGCGGCGCAGCCGATAGCGGCTGTAGAGGCCGGAGGCGGTCGCGACAATGTCGCTGTCGCGCGTCGCATCCGCGCCGACGATCATCTGCGTCGACTGGCCCGCCGGCGCATAGCGTGGGGCGGAGCGGAAGCGCTTTGTCGCATCCTTCGCCTCGTCGATATGGCCCCGGAGCGATCCCATCGCGCCGCGGATGCGCGCGCCGTCCTTCTCGGGCGCGAAGGCGCTGAGGCCGGCGTCGGTCGGCATCTCGATGTTGATCGACAGCCGGTCCGCCCAGCGCCCCGCCGCCTCGATCAGCTCGGGCGCGGCGTCCGGGATCGTCTTCAGGTGGATGTAGCCGCGAAAGCCGTGGACGGTGCGCAGATCGCGGGCGACGCGGACCAACTGCTCCATCGTATAGTCGGGCGAGCGGATGATGCCGGAGGAGAGGAACAGGCCCTCGATGTAGTTGCGCTTGTAGAAATTGAGCGTCAGCGCGACGACCTCCTCGACCGTGAAGCGCGCCCGCCGGACGTTCGAGGACTTGCGGTTGATGCAATAGGCGCAGTCGAAAATGCAGCTGTTGGTCAGCAGAATCTTCAGCAGCGAGATGCAGCGCCCGTCGGGCGCATAGGCATGGCAAATGCCCATGCCCTCGGTCGAGCCGATGCCTTTCGACCGCCCCTGCGAATGGCGTTTCGACGTGCCTGACGAGGCGCAGGAGGCATCGTATTTGGCGGCGTCCGCCAGGATCGCGAGCTTGGCCTGAACATCGAGCGCGGGCATGTGTTCGATATATGTTCCTGCGCGACAAAGTCCAGCTTCCGCCGCGTCGGCGCGCCGGTATAGTCCGCCGCGAAAGGACCCGTCCGATGCGTCTCCTGCTTGCCGCAACCGCCGGGCTGCTCGCCACGGCCCCCGCCGCGGCGGCGCCCGCCGACGATTTCCGCCAGCTGCTCGCCGACCACTGGAGCTGGTGGCTGTCGACCAATCCGGAGGACGCGACCGTTCTCGGCGACCGGCGATTCGACACCCAGCTCGGCGACCCGTCGCTCGCCGGCGCCGATGCCGAGGCGAAGCAGGCGCAGGCGTTTCTCGACCGGCTCGACCGCATCCCCGCCGCGGCGCTGCCGCCCGCCGACCGCACCAACCGCGCCATCCTGCGCACGCTGCTCGCGCAGGCGGTCGAGGCCAACCGCTACGGCCAGCGCGCCGTCACCTTCAACACCTATTACGGATGGCACACCAGCTTTGCCGGCATCGCGCAGCGGGTGCCGCTGTTCACCAAGGCGGATTACGAAAGCTATATCGCCCGGCTCGCCGCCTACCGCGCCTACAACGCCGCCGCGATCGCGACGACGCGCGCCGGTGTGAAGGCCGGCTACGCCCATCCGTGCGAACCGCTCACCGGCTATGAGAAGACGATCAGCGGCAACATTGCCGAGACGCCCGAACAGTCGGTGTTCTGGGTGCCGTTCCGGGCGCGGCCGGCGACGGTCGCCGAGGCCGACTGGGCCGATCTCGTCGCACGTGGCCGCGCCGCCATCGCCGGGTCGGTGATCCCCGCCTACCGCGATTTCCTCGCCTATTTCCAGGCGGACTATCTCCCCAAATGCCGCAAGATCGCGGGCGTCGGCTCGACGCCGGGCGGCCCGGCCTATTACGCCTTCCGCGCCCGGGTCGAGACGACCACTGACATGACGCCGGACGCGATCCACCAGCTCGGTCTGTCGGAGGTCGCGCGCATCCGCGCGGCCATGGACAGGGCGGTGGCGGACTCGGGCTTCAAGGGCACGCGCGCCGAATACATCGCGCAGCTGCGCGCCGATCCGAACAACTTCGCCAAGACTCCGCAGGAGCTGCTCGAAAAGTCCGCATGGACCGCCAAGCAGATCGAGGCGTGGATGCCGCGCCTGTTCGGCCGGCTGCCGCGCCTGCCCTTCACGGTGGCGCCGATCCCCGCGGCGATCGCCGAAGCCACGACGACCGCCTATTACAATCCGGGCCAGCTGGCGGCCGGGCGGCCCGGCACCTATGCGGTCAACACCTCCAAGCTCGACCAGCGGCCGCTCTACGAACTGCCGGCGCTCACCCTGCACGAGGCGGTGCCGGGCCATCACCATCAGGTGTCGCTGCAGCAGGAGCTCGACCTGCCCGAGTTCCGCCGCCACGCCGCCGACTTCACCGCCTTCGTCGAGGGCTGGGCGCTCTATGCCGAAAGCCTCGGCACGGAGATGGGGCTCTACGACACGCCCGAGAAGCGGATGGGCCAGCTCTCCTACGAGATGTGGCGCGCCTGCCGGCTCGTCGTCGACACCGGCCTTCATGCCAAGGGCTGGACGCGCGATCAGGCGATCCAGTTCATGCTCGACAACACTGCGTTGACCCGCGCCAACATCGAGGCCGAGGTCAACCGCTACATGACCTGGCCGGGGCAGGCGCTCGGCTACAAGATCGGCGAGCTCACCATCAAGCGCCTGCGGTCGAAGGCGGAAGCCGAGCTCGGCCCGCGATTCGACCTGCGCGCCTTCCACGACGCGGTGCTCGAGAACGGCGCGATCCCGCTGTCGGTGCTGGAGACCAACATCGACGCCTGGATCGCGACGCAGAAGGCGGCGGGGAAGGTGATGTAGGCCGGGGCAGGCCGCGACATCGCGGGACCTGCCCCGATCCGTCCGGATCAGCTCGCCGCGCGGACGTCGGCGTCGGTGACGGGCACAAGCTTGATCTCGACGCGGCGGTTTTGGGCGCGGCCCGACTCGCTGTCGTTGGAGGCGACGGGCTGGCTTTCGCCGAAGCCGCGGGTGCCGAGGCGGGCGCGGGTGACGCCCTTGGTCGACAGGTAGTCGGCGACCGTCGTCGCGCGGCGCTCGGAGAGAGTCTGGTTATAGGCGTCGGAGCCGACCGAGTCGGTGTGGCCGTAGACGTCGACGAAGGTGCGGTCGTACTGCGCCAGCGTCGCCGCGACATTGTCGAGCGAGGCGCGGAACTGCGGCTTCAGCGTCGAGGAGTTGAAGTCGAAGGTGATCGCTTCGGGCGCAACGAGCGTGATCTGGTCGCCGTCGCGCTCGACGCCGATGCCGGTGCCCGCGGTCTTGCGGCGGAGCTCGGCCTCCTGCTTGTCCATATAGGCGCCGATGGCGCCGCCAGCGATCGCGCCGAGTCCGGCGCCGACGATCTTCTCGGTGCGGTCGCGCTTGCCGCCGACGATGTCGCCCGCGAGCAGGCCGCCGACGCCGCCGATGGCCGCGCCGATGCCGGCCTTGGAGATGCGCTTCTCGCCCGTCACCGGATCGGTGGTGCAGGCGGTGGTCGACAGCAGCGCGGTGGCGACCGCGCCGAGCAGAAGGCGGTTGGTAATCGTCATGCAAAGCCTCGCAAACCTGTTGGCATCCGGCGGTGATGACTCCGGATGCGCGGGCGAGGTTCCGTTACGCCGCCTTAACCGTCGCTGACCGGCGCAGCGAGATCGAGGAAGCGGCGGATCATCGCCGCCACCTGATCCATCACCTCGAACTGCACCATATGGCCCGAGCCGGCGACCTGCGCGGTCATCAGCTTCGGATTGGTGCGGGCGAGATCGGGCAGGCGATTGAGCGGCTTGTCGATGGCGATGACGAGCCCCGGGCAGGGCATCGCGGCGAGCGCCGCCGCGCCGTCCCAATCGAGGATCGCGTCCCAGGCAGAGCGCACCACCGCCGGATCGGTCGCGCGCATCGTCGCGATGAGCGCCTCGACGGCGGCGGGATCGGCGGCGCGCACGATCTGGCCACGTCCGAACACCTCGATCATCGACGGGATGTCGACGCGCGCCAGCTGGGTGCGCATCCCCTCACCGAAGGCGCGCGCCTTGTCGGTCGGCACGATGAAGGCAGGATCGAGAAGCACCACGCCCGCAACACGGTCCGGGGCCAGCCGGGCCGCCTCCAGTGCCACCTGTGCACCCATCGAATGGCCGATCCAGACCGCTCGGCCCGCCGTCGCGGCGAGGGCGGCGGCGGCCTGATCGGAGATGGCGTAGCCGGCGGCTTTCGGGCTCGCGCCATGGCCGAGCAGATCGACGCTGGTGACGTCGGCGTCGGCGAAGGCAGCGGCGACCGGGGCCATCGACCCGTGATCGCAGGTCCAGCCATGGACGAGGACGAGCCGCAGCGGGGCGCCGGACGTGCCACTGGCGACGGTGTGAAGGGCGGGGATCATGCCCGGCTTGTCGCCTCGCCGGCGCGGCGGGTCAATCGACGGCGGCGAGCTGGGGGTCGGCGGCCCACATCAGCCGCTCGGCGGCGCGACGGGCGAAGCGCAGAGTCTCGGCCTTGCGGCGCGCGGCGTTGAGCGCCACCCATGGCGCGTCGCGCACCACCGCCGCGTCGTAGCGGTCGGCGACGATGAGACCGGCGCGCTCCGGCAGGAACCACGCCTCCTCGAACGGGTCGAGCGGGAAGCCCGCCGGCACCGCCCAGAAATAGCGATCGCAATAGTCGAGATACTCCGGCCACTTCGCATCGCCGCGCAGATCGGCCATCGACACCTTGATCTCGACGAGAGTCAGCCGCCCGGCGTCGTCGAGCGCCAGCACGTCGGCGCGCCGGCCGTTGCCGAGCGGCACCTCGGTGAGCGCAGCCGCCCCTAGCCGCCAGAACAGCCGCGACACGCCGCGCACGACATCGGCCGCGACGAGCGGCGCATCCTCAAAAGACGATAGGGTCGCCATCGCGGGCAACCCTATCAGAACATCAGGAGAACAAGAAGCCCTGCCGCGGCGGGGCGCACGGCTCTAGCGGTAGGCGTAGAAGACGTGGTTTCCGATGACGCTGACGCGCTCCATGTTGCGCCAGCCCGGCGCGACGCGGCGTGCGTGGAAGCTCATCGCCTTGGGCGCGATCGGCCGCCAGTTGTCGGTCGCGGCGATCACCGCGATCGCCTGCGCCGTCTCCCACGCCGCCATCTCGCGCGGGCGGTCGGGACGGCGGTCCCAGGTGAAGGAGAACTGGCCCCGCTGGTAAACCACGCCGCAGATGCTGTCCGAGTACTTCCCGGACTTCACGCGGTTAAGGATGACCTGCGCGACCGCGAGCTGGCCCTCGAGCGGTTCGCCCTTGGCCTCGAAATAGACCGCGGTGGCGAGGCAGCGCATCTCGCGGCTCGGCTCGACCTCGGGGAGTTCGTTGATCGCGTCGACGAGCTCGCGCAGGCTGCCTACCGACGGGCGCTCGGCCGGCGCATCGGCGCTGACCATCGGGCCGGTCGCGGCGGCGTCCTCGAGAATGGCCTCGAGCACCGGCGCGGCGGCCGGCGAGGTGAAACTGGCAAGCTGCGGCGTCGCGGTGGCGTGAGCCAGCGGCGAAGTGCCGAGAGCCGGCGTCGCGTCGCGTCCGTTCGTGGTTGGCGCCTCGCCCGCAGCGAGAAGCAGAATGCTGGCCACCCCCGTCAGCGCAACACGAAGTCCCGAACTCATGCACCCGTTCCGTCTGTGCGGCTACGATGGCGTCCGGTGCGTGGGGCGGCAGCTTCCCCTCGAATGTCCCGTGGCGGGCACTCAATGCACTGGCGGCAGTCGATCGCCGTCTGGTGAGCCGTCTCCTGTCCTGCGCGGACGGCTGACCTTTTCTAAGGTGCGCGGCCTCTGGACGGGATCGTTCCGCTAGTCAACCGCCCAGCATCGGTTCGTCGACGAAGCGTTGCGGATCGGCGATATCCAGTTCCACGACCCAGAGATCGGGATCGTATCTGCGCTGGCGCGCGAGAAAGTCTTCGATGGTTTCTGGTCCGTCGCGGGTCTCGACCGCCCCGGGACTCCACGCCGGCGCGCCGTTACTCTGCACGACCCGGCTCCAGGCCCGCTGGGTGCCGTCGCGGTCGCGGGTGACGAGGATGACCGCGCCGGCGGTGTCGTCGCCCCGTTTGAGGACGGTCAGGAAGCCGCCCGCCGCGCCGATCCGGCGCTGGAGCGCGTTGACCCAGGCCCCGGCGGCGAGGCGCGCGCTCATCCGCCGAAGGCGGCGGCGTAGGGCGCGAGGCTCGCGAGCGGAATGCGCGAGCGCATGAAGGTGCCGGTGCCGCGCCCGACCTCCTCGCCCTCGGCATCGGTCAGCCAGCTTTCGGCGATGAGCACGCGCCGCGTGCCGCTCACCCATTTGCCGTGCGCCGTCACCGGCCCGGCGCCGATCGGCCGGGTCAGGAAGATGTTGAAGGCGGTGGTCAGGATGAACATGTCGGTGACGAGCGTGTTGGCCGCATAGAAGGCCGCATCGTCGAGCATCTTGAAATAGATGGTGCCGTGCGCCGCGCCCGCGCCATGGAACACGTCGGGGCCGACGTCGAACTCGATGCGGCTGCGGCCCTGCTCGACGATCGACAGCCGCGAGCGGAACATCCGGTTGATCGGCGCCTCGGCGTAGAGCGCCTCGAGGCCGCGGTAGTGGCGCTCGCTCATCCCTCGGCGGGTCCGTCGCCGTCGGCCGGAGCGCTGCGCGGGCGGAACGGCAGGATCTTGCCCGGTTCGGCCGCCGGGGCCGGGGCAACGATGCCGAGCTTTTCGGCGCCCTCGCCGAAGCGGGCGAGCGCTGCGGCTGCCCCATCGGGGAAGGCGAGGCCCATCTCGCCGCCGTCGACCCAGGCGACGACAGCCGGGAAGCGGCCGTAGCGCGACAGCTCGATGTGGAGCGGAGTGCCGACGGCGAAGCGCTCGGCGCACTCGATGCGGCAGCCGCCGACCGATACGTCGCGTACGCGGCAGGCAATGGTCTGGCCGGCGTAGATCAGCTGGCCGGCGAGGATGACCGTGCTGCGCTTGACCTCACGGTCCTCGAACGGCGACTTCGATCCGGCCATGCCCCTCGCCCCCTCGGCTGCTGGCGTCGTGTCAGGCGGCCTGGCTCGCCTGGCCGCCGCTCCCTGTCAGCATAGCATAGTGCGCGTCCGCCGACGTGGAACCCTTGAGCTTCTCGACGAGCGCGCGGTCGCGGAAGGCGCGGCTGACGCGCGCCAGCGCCTTGAGATGATCGGCGCCCGCGCCTTCGGGGGCGAGCAGCAGGAACATCAGCTCGACCGGCTGGTCGTCGATCGCGCCATAATCGAGCGGCACGCCCGAGCGTGCGAACAGCCCGAACACCGACTTCAGCCCGGCGATCTTGCCGTGCGGGATGGCGACGCCGCCGCCAAAGCCGGTCGAACCCAGCCGCTCGCGCTCCATCACCGTCTCGAGGATGCGGCGCTCGTCGATTCCGGTCAGCGCCGCGGCGCGGGCGCACATCGCCTGCAGCGCCGCCTTCTTGGTCGGCACGCGCAGGTCGGGGAGCACCGCGGCGGCGCTGAGGATATCGGACAGGTCGGTGCGATCAGTCATGCATACCCTACGCTCGGGACCGGCCGGCGGCTTCAACCGCGCGGCTCGACCCAGCCGATGTTCCCGTCTTCGCGGCGGTAGACCATGTTGTAGGCGCCGGTGCCGCTGTTGCGGAACAGCAGCGCCGTGGTGTTGCGCAGATCGAGCATCATCACCGCATCGGACACGCTCGCCTCGGGAATGTCGGCGCGTGTCTCGGCGATGACGAGCGGCGCGTCGCCCGGTTCCTCGGTTTCGGGCTCGGCGCGGAAAATCGTGTAGCCGGCGTTGAAGTCGTAAGCCTCGCCGTCGACCTTCTTGGGGGCGCCGCTGCTGTGGCGGTCCTTCAGCCGGCGCATGTAGCGGCGCAGCTGCTTCTCGATCTTGTCAGCGGCCTGCTCGAACGCCGGATGCGCCTCGGACCCGCTCGCCGAGCCCTTGAGTATCAGGCCCTGCGACACCGGCATGATGATCTCGCACACGAAGCCGTTGTCGTGCGGCCCCGACTGCAGGGTGACGTTGGCGGAGACGGCGCGGCTGAAATGCTTGTCGGCGATGCCCTGCATCCGCCCGGTGGCGTGGGTCCGGAAGGCGGCTCCGACTTCGACGCCATGACCTGACACGCGGATGTCCATCGCTTCCTCCTGCCGACGCGGGCTGCGACCGGGCGCGCCCTCTAGTCCCGTCCGATACGGGAAGTCAACGCACCCGGGCCTGTCCGGTTTACGCCCCCTTCACGGGATGAGCCAGACCGGTTCCTTCAGCTTTTCCACGAACGCCGCATGCCGGGCGAGTTCGGCCTCGCTCGCGGCATGGGGGCGGGGCGCGCGGAACACGCGCTCGCCCGCCGTCGCGGACGCAGCGGCCGCCGCGGTTTCGGAGGCCAGCTCGAACCCGATCTGCCGCCCGCCGGTCAGCTCGACATAGACCTGCGCGAGCAGCTGCGCATCGAGCAGCGCGCCGTGGAACTGGCGCATCGACCGGTCGATGCCGAAGCGCGAGCACAGCGCATCGAGCGAATGCTTGGCGCCCGGAAACTTGGTGCGGGCGATCGCCAGCGTGTCGGTGGCGCGTTCGGCGAAGATCGGCGGTTTGCCGATCCGCTTCAGCTCGGCGTTCAAGAAGCCCATGTCGAAATTGGCGTTGTGGGCGACGAGCTGCGACGTCCCGATGAAGTCGAGGAAGTCGTCGACCACCTGCTCGAAGCGCGGCTTGTCGGCGAGGAAGTCGTCGGTCAGCCCGTGCACCGCCGCAGCCTCCGCGGGCATCGGCCGATCAGGGTTCAGATAGACGTGGAAGACGTTGCCGGTTTCGCAGCGGTTGACCAGTTCGAGGCATCCGATCTCGACCAGCCGGTGGCCTTCGGACGGGGACAGGCCGGTGGTCTCGGTATCGAAGACGATTTCACGCATGACGCACCCTAGCGACGCCGTCGCGGCGAAGTCCATCAACGATGCGCTGCACCGTGGCGCGAGTCTCTTCGATCCCGACGCCGGTATCGACCACATAGTCGGCGCGGGCGCGCTTCTCGGAGTCGGGCATCTGGGTGGCGAGGATCGCCTCGAATTTCTCGGGCGTCATGCCCGGCCGCGCCAGCACGCGCTGGCGCTGCATCTCCGGGGGCGCCGACACCACCATCGTCGCATGCACCGCCTGCCAGCCGCCCTTTTCGAAGAGCAGCGGAACGTCGAGCGCGACGATGTCGGCCGCGGCATGTTCGGTCATGAAGGCGACCTGCGCATCGCGGACCATTGGGTGCATGATCGCCTCGATCCGCTTCAGCGCCTCCGGGTTGCCGAACACCGCCTGGCCGAGCTTTGCGCGGTCGAGGCCCTCGGGCCCGGTCGTTCCCGGAAACGCCGCCTCGATGGCGGGCAGCGCCGCGCCGCCCGGCCCCTGCATCGCGCGCACCGCCGCGTCGGCGTCGAAGACGGGCACGCCGCAGTCGCGCAGCATCGCCGCCACCGTCGATTTGCCCATGCCAATGGAGCCGGTGAGACCGAGCAGGATCATCGCGTCAGCAGCTCCCTCAACTCGGCGTCGCGGTGGCGCGGCGGCGGCGCGCCGAAGAAATGCGTGAACGCCACCGCCGCTTGCCCGATCAGCATCGACAGCCCGTCGACGGTGGCCAGCCCGCGCGCCCGGGCGGCCGCCAGCAGCGGCGTCTCCAGTGGCGCATAGACGATGTCGTCGACAAGCGCGTGGCCCGGCAGCGGCGACAGATCGAGGTCAAGCGGCGGCTGGCCGGTCATCCCGAGCGAACTGGCGTTGACGAGCAGATCGGCCGAGGGGAGCGGCGCATCGAGCCCGCGCACCTCGCCCGCCAGCCCGAATTCGGCGAGAAGCGCAGCGGCCTTGTCCGCCGAGCGATTGAGCAGCGTCACCTGCGCCACGCCCAGCCCTTTCAGCGCCGCCAGCACCGCCCGCGCCGCGCCGCCGGCCCCGACCACCGCCGCATGCGCCGGCACCGGCCGGCCGGCCAGCGCCTCGGCGAAGCCCGGGGCATCGCT
>JADCGM010000135.1 GCA_020249025.1 Alphaproteobacteria bacterium | reverse complement strand
GACGCCAAGCGCAAGGCGACCTTCGTCGCCGAGCCGCTGGAGCGCGGCTTCGGTCTGACGCTCGGCAACTCGCTGCGCCGGGTGCTGCTGTCGTCGCTCCAGGGCGCGGCGGTCACCGCGATCAAGATCGACGGCGTGCTGCACGAGTTCTCGTCGCTGTCGGGCGTCCGTGAGGACGTCACCGACATCGTCCTGAACGTGAAGCAGGTCGCGATCCGCTACCAGGGCGACGGCGCCAAGCGCCTGCACCTGACGGCGACCGGCCCGGGCGAGGTCACCGCCGGCCAGATCCAGACGACCGGCGACATCGAGATCCTCAACCCGGATCTCGTGATCTGCACGCTCGATCAGGGCGCGACGCTCAACATGGAGCTGACCGTCGACACCGGTAAGGGCTACGTCCCGGCCTCGGCCAACCGTCCGGCCGATGCGCCGATCGGCCTCATCCCGGTCGATGCGCTCTACTCGCCGGTCCGTCAGGTCGCCTACAAGGTCGAGAACACCCGCGTCGGCCAGGAGCTTGATTACGACAAGCTCAACATGACGATCGAGACCGACGGCACCGTCACGCCGGAGGACGCGCTCGCTTATGCCGCGCGCATCCTGCAGGACCAGCTGCAGCTGTTCGTCAACTTCGACGAGCCGCAGGTCGCCAGCGCGCCGGTCGCGGCCGCCGCCGGCGCCCCGGCCAATGTCGTCGAGGACGCCTCGGGCACGCAGATCAACCGCTTCCTGCTGAAGAAGGTCGACGAGCTCGAGCTGTCGGTGCGCAGCGCCAACTGCCTCAAGAACGACAACATCATCTATATCGGCGACCTCGTTCAGAAGACCGAGGCCGAGATGCTCCGCACGCCGAACTTCGGCCGCAAGAGCCTCAACGAGATCAAGGAAGTTCTCGCCGGCATGGGCCTGCGCCTGGGCATGGAAATCCCGGGCTGGCCGCCGGAGAACATCGAAGAGCTCGCGAAGAAGCTGGAGCAGGAATACTAGCGCCGGCCGCACGGCGTCGATCGTGGAGAACGCCAAGGCGTTTGCCGCATCGCCGCCGAGACGGCCAAGCGCCGGCCGGCGGGCCGCCGCTGCGGCTTTGGCGCGGCAGAGGCCCGACCGACGTCACGGAGTTGAGTAGGCAGGCTTTCAACCCACCATGCGCCCACCTGCCGGGCGTGGCCTCGGGTACCTGACACGGCCCGTGGACGAACGAAGAAAGAAAAGACCATGCGTCACCGTAACGCCCACAGGAAGCTCGGCCGGACCACCAGCCATCGTCTCGCCATGCTCAAGAACATGGCCTCGGCGCTGATCAAGCACGAGCAGATCACCACGACGCTGCCGAAGGCGAAGGAGCTTCGCCCCTACGTCGAGAAGCTGGTGACGCTCGCCAAGAAGGGCGGCCTGTCCAATCGCCGTCTCGCGCACGCCCGCCTGCAGGACGATGCGCAGCTGGTGAAGCTGTTCGACGTTCTCGCCGCGCGTTACGCGTCGCGTCAGGGCGGCTATGTCCGCGTCCTCAAGGCCGGCTTCCGCGCCTCGGACGCCGCCGCGATGGCGATCATCGAATTCGTCGACCGCGACGTCTCGGCCAAGGGCCAGGACAGCGGCCCGGTCGACACCGTCGACATGGACGAGGCGGCGTAAGCCACTCGTTCCGTTCGGGACAGAAACAGGGGCTGCCGGCAACGGCGGCCCCTTTTTCGTTGCCTCCTCTCCCCTTGCATGCGGGGCAGGGGCGGGCGTCCCAGAACGAAGCGCCACATCCGGGCCGCCCCCCACCCTTACCCTCCCCCGGTTCGGGGGCGGGGGACACAACCGCTGAGTTTAGTCCGGCGCTGTCGAACCTGGCGCAGCGCCTCCTTCCCCCGCCCCCGAACCGGGGGAGGGTAAGGGTGGGGGTGTTTCAGGACGTGGCGCTTTCTCCGGGGACACGCTCACCGCAGGAGGGGCGGCAACGAAAAAGGGCCGCCCGTTTCCGGTGCGGCCCTTCCTCAGTTCTGCGAACCCGTCTGCTTACGCAGCCGCCTTCATCAGGACCTGTTCGATCTTCTTCTGCGCGGCCGGCTCGTCGATGTTCTCCATCGCGGCGAGCTCGCGGGCGAGGCGGCCGACGGCGGCCTCGTAGATCTGGCGCTCGGAGTAGCTCTGCTCCGGCTGGTCCTCGGCGCGGTGGAGGTCGCGGACCACCTCGGCGATCGACACGAGGTCGCCCGAGTTGATCTTCGCCTCATACTCCTGCGCGCGGCGCGACCACATGGTGCGCTTGATCTTGGGTTTGCCCTTGAGGGTGGTCAGCGCCTCGAGCAGGGTCGCCTGGCTCGACAGTTTCCGCATGCCGACCGCCTCGACCTTGTTGGTCGGGACGCGAAGCGTCATCCGCTCCTTCTCGAAGCGGAGCACGTAAAGCTCCAGCTTGGTCCCGGCGATCTCCGACGACTGGATCTCCATGACACGGCCGACGCCATGCTTGGGATAAACAACATAGTCGCCGACGACGAAGCCGAGTGCCTTGGCTGCTGCCATGCCTTGATCCTTTTCTTGTCTGTTCGCCCGGGGCGTGAGGGCAAACCATGGACCTGCCCGGAGCGCCGCGCCGGGCCGATCAGATGAGTGGACGAATCTCCTGCACGCTCCGGAAACGGGAGCGAGCGACACCACGCCGCCGCACCCAAGACGGGCGGCGGTTCCCGAGTCTCTAGCAAAAAAACCGCAAAAAATCCACGGCGAAGTTGCCGCAGTTGCGACTCTGCGCGAATCCGGATCAGCTTGTCCGGCGGTCGCCCGCCGGGGATCGGCGGCTACTGGCCGTCGGTGCCGGGGTTGGGCGAGAAGTACTTGTCGAACTTGCCCTCTTCACCCTTGTGGCTGTCCGCGTCGGCCGGCGAAGCGCCCTTCGTGGTGATGTTGGGCCACTGCGCCGAATAGGTCGCGTTGAGCTCCAGCCACTTCTCGAGCCCGCCTTCGGTGTCGGGCAGGATCGCCTCGGCCGGGCACTCCGGCTCGCAGACGCCGCAATCGATGCACTCGTTGGGGTTGATCACGACCATGTTCTCGCCCTCGTAGAAGCAGTCTACGGGGCAGACCTCGACGCAATCCATGTACTTGCACTTGATGCAAGCCTCGGTCACGACATAGGTCATCGGCGCAATCCTCCCGAAATTCGGCGTCCCGTCTCTGCCTAGCCGTGCGCAACGCAGGCCGTCAACGGCTCCCGTGCGCGCGGCGCGGGAATTGAGAGGTCGGTGTAGAGAAATTGCGCCTCCGAGAAGGGACCGCGGCGGTCGGTGAGCGCCTCGACGCGCACCACTTTCACCCGGTCGTTCCATGGGAAGCTCAACACCTGGCCGGGTCTGACGAGCGCGGAGGCCCGCTCGATCACCCGACCGTCGAGGCGGAGGTGCCGGCTTTCCGCCAGCTCCTGCGCATCGCTTCGCGACTTCGTAAGCCGCGCATACCAGAGCCATTTGTCCAAGCGCAGACCGGGACCGTAGACCAATCAGCCTCTCCTCATGCCAGCGAGCACCGCGAAGGGGGAATGACCGGCGCGCGCGCTGGCGCGGCGGTCGTCGGTCGGGGGCCGTTCGCGGCGCGGCCCGCGCCATTCGTAAGCCGGAACATCGCCCTCGATGCTCGTCGGCCGGTAGCCGAGCGCGCGCATCAGCCGGGCGAAGCCGTCGGCGCCGAGCCCGAGGCTCGTCCGCCACATCGCATCGGGCACGAAGGCGCTGCGGCCCTCGCGGCTGGAGTGCATGGCGCGCGCCAAGCGCTCGACCATATCGATACGCACCGCCTCGCCGCCGAGCGGCCAGTAGCCGGCGACGTCGTAGAAATCCTTCGGCGCATTGGCCGCGACCGGCACCGCGATCCGGCCCGGCGCGGGCGGGGCGGGGGCGGCCTCGACGCCGCGGTGGACCGCCCATAGCGCCAGCCGCCAGCGCGTCGGCTCCGGGCGGAGCAGCGACGGCAGGAAGACATGCGCCGCGCCGAGCCGCACGCCGGCGTCGGCGAGCTTCTTGCGATCGCCGCGGTCGAGCCCGGCGATCTGCGCCTGAACGCGCTCGCGCGGCGCGCAGCCGAGCGCCTCAATGAGCTGGACGATGAGCCCGCGGCCGGCCGGCGAAACGCTGTCCGTGGCGATGCCGCGCCCGGCGAGGCCGGCGACGCGGACGAGCGGGGTGAGGTGCTTCTGGCGCTGGGTCGCGAACCAGGCGTCAAGCCGGGCCTGAATGCGGGCGCGGTCGGGTTCGGGCAGGGCGGCGAGCGAGCGGTCAAGGACGACGCGCGGGTGGAGCGCGTCGCCCCCCTTCGCCAGCGCGCCGACGCGGCCGCCGTTCCAGGTGATCCGCGGCGGCATGCGCCCGTCGAAGACGAGCGCGAAGGCGTCGTCGGCGCTGTCGGCGAGAAGGCGGGCGCGCTTGGCGAACTCGCCGGTCAGCCGGCGCTCGGCGGCGGCGAGCAGCATGCGCTTCTCGCCCGCCTTCGCGGCCGGGTCGGCGATGAAGCGGAATCCGTCGAGCGTGCCGATACTTTCGCCCGCGACCGCAACCGAGCCGTCGGGGTCGATCTCGACCCCGTAGTCCCGCCCACGCCCGCCCATGTCCTTCATCAGCACGGCGGTGCGGCGGTCGACGAAGCGCTGGGTCAGCCGTTGGTGGAGCGCGTCCGACAGCTTGTCCTCGAGCGCGCGGGTGCGCTCCGCCCAGTGCCGCGAATCCGCCAGCCAGCCGGCGCGGTGCGCGACATAGGTCCAGGTCCGTGCCCCCGCGATGCGGTCGGAGAGCGTCGCGATGTCGCCGTTGACGTTGTCGAGCTGAGTGACCTCGGCGTGAACCCATTCGGGCGGGAGCGTGCCGTCGCCCTCCGACAGATGCTTGTAGACGCGGGCGACGAGGCGGGCGTGCTGCTCGGGGCCGGTGCGGCGATAGTCGGGCAGGCCGCAGGCCGCCCACAGCCGCTGCAGCCGCGCCGGGTTCGTCGAGCGGTCGACGACCATCGGGTCCTGCGCCAGCCGCTTCAGCACCGCGACGTCGATCGCGTCCTCGGCGCGGGTGAGAACCTCGCTCGACGGCCGCTCGTCGAGGCTGGCGATGAGCCGCGGCAGCGAGGCGAAGTCGAGCCGGGCATTGCGCCACATCAGCTGCGCGAGCGGCGGGAAGCTGTGCCCCTCGATCGCCGCGATCTCCTCGGGCTCGAAGTTGAACGCGCCCTCGTCGCCGAGCTGGACGACGCCGAAGCTGCCGTCCTTCTGGTAGCGCCCGGCGCGCCCGGCGATCTGCGCCATCTCGGCGGTTGTCAGCCGCCGGTGCCGCCGCCCGTCGAACTTCGACAGCGAGGCGAAGGCGACATGGGCGATGTCCATGTTGAGGCCCATGCCGATGGCGTCGGTGGCGACGAGATAGTCGACCTCGCCCGACTGATACATCTCGACCTGGGCATTGCGGGTGCGGGGGCTGAGCCCGCCCATCACGACCGCCGCACCGCCCTTGTGCCGCCGCAGCATCTCGGCGAGCGCGTAGACGTCCTCGGCGGTGAAGGCGACGATCGCCGAGCGCTTGGGCAGGCGGGACAGTTTCTTCGGTCCGGCGTAGCTCAGCGTCGAGAAGCGCGGGCGGGTGACGATCTCGGCATCGGGCAGCAGCCGGCGAATGAGCGGCCGCGTCGTCTCGGAGCCGAGCAGCATCGTCTCGGCATAGCCGCGCATGTGCAGCATGCGGTCGGTGAAGACATGGCCGCGCTCGCGGTCCGCGCCCATCTGCACCTCGTCCAAGGCCACGAACGACACCTGCTTGTCGGTCGGCATCGATTCTGCGGTGCAGAGGAAGTAGCGGGCGTTCTCGGGAAGGATCTTCTCTTCACCGGTGATGAGCGCCACCTGCGCGTCGCCCTTGATCTGGCGGACACGGTCATAGACCTCGCGCGCCAGCAGCCGCAGCGGGAAACCGATCATGCCGCTGGCATGTCCGCACATGCGTTCGACGGCGAGGTGGGTTTTGCCCGTATTCGTGGGGCCGAGGACGGCGGTCAGGGTGGCGCGAAGCGACCCGCTCATGACCCCAACATGGTGTCAGGGTGCCCGGTCAGCAAGCGGAACTCGCAACGCGTCATCGCACCCCCAGAAACGCGCGACTGAGGAAAGAGTCGCATGTTTCGCCCCCGGACTCAAGTCGCCGATGCAGCCTGTCGGCTCATCGCAAAGATGCCCCGCAGGCCTGTCGTTTATTTGACATTAATCAGACCCGCCGACAGTTTGCGCGCCGAGGGGACGCGGGAACCGCCCGCGTTTTTTGGGTCGTGATCGAGACGGGCGGGGGGTTCGTGTTCCAACCGACGCTGCGCGCCTTCCAGGGGGATGGGTCCGCCGCAATCGCGGGGCCGTTCCCGGCTGGTGTGTCGCTCGAGGCGCTCAAGGCCCGCATCGACCTTTCCAAGCTCGATCACCTCGATCTCGTCGTCGACCTCGGACATGACATCGGTTCGAAGACCTGGTGGCGCGGCGCGGCCACGCTCGTCGGCCTGCTCTGGGCCGGCACGACGATCGCCTTCCTGCCCGCGCCGATGGTCATCGAGGTGCCGCCGGCGCTGCTGCCGAGCCAGGTCGCTTTCGCCGACGCCGCGCTCATCCAGCCGCTCGCGCTGGGTGGAACCACCGGCGTCGACGTCGCGCCGACCGCCCGCGTCAAGCGCCTCGCCGAGCCGCCGGAGCGGCCGCGGATCGAGGTGACGGCGCGGTTGGGCCGTTTGGATTCGCTCGGCGGTGCGCTGCGCCGCGCCGGCGTCGGATCGGGCGAGGTCGCGACGCTGACCTCGATGCTCGGCGGCGCAGTCAACCTGCGCAGCGTCAAGCCCGGCACCGCGATCGATCTCGTCCTCGGCCGCCGCGAAACGAAGAGCATGCCGCGCCCGCTGGAAAGCCTGTCGCTGCGCGCCGCCTTCGACCTGAAGCTCGAGGTCAACCGCAACGCCGAAGGGGCTCTCGTCCTCAAGCGCATCCCGATCGCCGTCGACGATACGCCGCTGCGCGTGTCGGGGACCGTCGGATCGAGCCTCTATCGCTCGGCGCGCGCCGCCGGTCTGCCGGGCAACATCGTCGCCGAGGCGATGAAGCAGCTCGGCCACGCCATCGATATCCAGCGTGACGTCCGCTCGCGCGATCGCTTCGATCTTATCGTCGAATATCGCCGCGCCGAGACCGGCGAGACCGAGATGGGCCGGCTGCTATATGCCGCCGTCGACGGGCGCAAGGACGCGGCCGTGATGCGCTGGGGCGGCGGCAACGGCCAGTTCTTCCTGCCCGACGGATCGAGCGCCAAGAAGGGTCTGATGCGCACCCCGGTCGACGGAGCGCGGCTGTCGTCGGGCTTCGGCATGCGGCTGCACCCGATCCTCGGCTATTCGCGGCTCCACAAGGGCATCGACTTCGCCGCCGGTTACGGCACGCCGATCATGGCGGCGGCCTCGGGCGTCGTTGAAGCCGCCTTCTATCATCGCGGCTACGGCAATTTCGTGCGCATCAAGCATAGCGGCGGCTACGGCACCGGCTATGCGCACATG
>JADCGM010000134.1 GCA_020249025.1 Alphaproteobacteria bacterium | reverse complement strand
GCGTGTTCTGGTGATAGGGGTCCCACAGCCGTTCCTTGACGCCGACCGCCTCGATCAGCCGCCAGCGGTCGGGAACCGGGATGTGATCGTGCGGAAAGGCCTGCGGCGGCGGCGCGCTGATCGCGCCGGGGTTATCCTGCCGGATCGGCGCGGGGAGTTCCGGCTGCTCGCCGGGACGGCGACGCTCCGCAGCGTCCTCCTGCGCCTCGGCGGCAGGCGGGGCGACCGCGGCTGCTCCGCCGTGCTGATCGGGCTCGGCGAAGGCCACCAGCAGGGGGAGGAACGGTCCCATCATTTGCCCTCGCAGGCGTTCTGATCGGTGGTGTCGAGGAACGGTGCGAACGGACAGCCGACCCAGCGCAGCCGCACCCCGCGCCCAGCGACGTCGATGACGACATTGTCGGAACGGATGCCGGCCGCCGCCGGGTTGAGACCGCCGCCGGCGCGGGCGGTACCGTTCACCGATCCGCCGAGGAAGGCGATCATGTCGTCCTGATCGATGCCGTCGCCCGAGATGCCGATGGCCCCGACGAGGCGCGTGCCGCGATAGATCGGAACCGCGCCGGGGAAGATCTGGATGCCGTTGCGGATGCGCGACTGGCCGGCCGTCCCGGTCGCCGACGGCAGCGCGGTGCAGCCGACGCCGACATCCGCCGAGGCGCCGCCCGTCGCGACATGGGTGACGTGCGTGACGACGTTGGCGGTGATGAGGTTCGACTGCAGGCCGTTGCCGAACGGGCTGAAATTGGCGATCCCCACCGACAGCGGTCCGTTGGCGCGGCCCAGCTCGCCATCGGGGAAATAGGGCCGCGCGAGATTGCCGACGGCGCGGTTCGAAAAGGCGATGGCGCCGCCGAGGATGTCGGTGCGGCCGGTGAAGGTGCGCATCGCGGCGACGAAGGCGCGCGTCGTCGCATCGGGCGCGGCAAGGAGGTCGGAGGCGGCCGCCGCGTTCGAGAAGAAGGCGGCGGTGCGCGCCTTCTGCGCCGAGACGTCGATGCCGAAGATCGGCGCATCGGGCGAGCGCACGAGGCCGAGGATGTTGCCGCGGCTGTCGACGACGGTCAGCGAGACCTGCGCCCGGCTGTCAAGCGGACGGCGGATCTGGGCGCGAGCCCGCGTCATCACCGTGAACGCCTCTTCGAGAACGGCGCGAACCTCGGCGGCGGTGAGCGGGGTCCCGGCCTCGGCGGCATCCTGACCGGCACGGATCGGGAAGCGGTTGTTGCCACTGCCGTCGCTCAGCACGAAGGCGTCGCTGTTGCCGAATTCGGCGGCGGTGGCGCGGCGAACGCCGCTCGCCTCGCTGCCATAGCTGCTACCGGCGGCGATCGCCCCGGTGAAGTAGCCGGTGACCGGAAGCAGCGCGCCCGCAACCGCCGAGAAGGCGCGCGCCGACGAGGGCGTGGTGCGCAGCGCAGTCGCGTCGCGGTCGGTGAAGCGCAGCGTCGTGCCGTCCGCGGCGATGCGGTCGGCGCGCACGCTTTCGGGCGCCTCGAAGCCGGTCGAACCGGCGATGGCGATCAGCTCCTCGGCGTCGGTGTCGACGTCGGTGACCTCCGGATCGAAGCCGTAGACGCCGTCCGCCATGATGCCGATGCCGCCGACGACGACGCCGTTCTTGTAAAGCGGCAACCCGCCCGGATCGGCGGACAGGCCAAGCGGCGAGCGTTTGGGGCCGATGGCGCCGGCCGCCGCCCGTGTATTGACGTCCGAACAGGGCAGCTGGCTGAACTGCACGCCGAACAGCGGGCCGCTTTCGAGCCCGCGGGTGCCGGCGCTCGGCGGGAAATGCTCCTGCACGATCATCGAGGCGGTGCGGGTCGAGAAGGCGTTGCCGCTGGACGACAGATATGCGCCGGTCACCGCCTTGGCGATCGCGGCGGCCTCGGCCGGAAGACCGGTCAGGCCCTGAAGGTCGCTGTTCGAGGCGGTGGCGGGGATCGAGAAGGTCGTGCGCGCGCCGGTCTGGCGGTAAACGGCGAGCACGTTGCCGACGCGGTCGACGACCGCGATCGTCGCCGGCAGGCTGCGTGCGCTCGCCTCTTCCGCCGCCTGCGCGATGATGCGCTGAACGTCGGTGACGGTGAGCGCCTCGGCCGCGGGGACGGTGAAGGACCCGCCGGTCGCGGGTGTCGGCGTCGGGCTCGGGGTGACGGTCGCCGTGCCACTCGTCGGACTGCTGCTGCTGCCCCCGCCGCCGCAAGCGGCGAGCGTCAGCGCCACGCCGGACAGCAGGGCGATGGTGCGGTGCGAAGCCCCTGCCCTCACCGCATCCTCGCCACAGCACCGTCGATCCGGGTCAGCGCGGCTCGGAAGTCTGCCGGACGCCAGGCGTTGGCGTCGCGGACTGCCGCATAGGCGCGGTCGACGTCGCCCTTCATCGCCGCGACCGCACGACGGTCGCCGGCATTTGCGGCGGCCAGCGCATTGAGCAGCGAGTCGACCGCCATCACCGCCTGCGCCCCGCCCTGATAGTCGGTGTAGCGCTGCGCGGTCGCGCCGCTCAGCACATCGTCGAGCATCGCGAGGATCTGCGCGCGGCCGAGCGTCGCGCCGTCGAAGCGGTCGGCGAGGCGGCGCGCGGTGCCGGCGAGCGCGACGGCCGCGGCGCGGTTGGCGGCGCGGTCCTTGGCGAAGCTCGCATGGAAGGCGCGGCTGTCGCGATCGAGCGCGGCGGCGAGTTCCGGGGCCGCGACCTTCGCAGCCGAGGCGAGAACGATCATGTTCTCGTCGTTGAACGCCGGATAGCCCGACGGAATGGGACGCCCCGGATTGGCGATCCATGTCGCGCGCATCGACTTCGAGTCGCTGAAGGCGCGGTGGCAGGTCCGGCAATCGAGGAAGTAGAACTCGGGGAAGACGCCGTCGCTACCGCGGCTGGCGTAGAGCGAGGCCGCGCGCTCCACCGCCATGGCCTGACCGACCGCCCACATCGTCGCCGGACCCGCCACCGACTTGCGCTTGGCGTAGTCGACGTCCTCGTCGTGGTGGCGCTGCAGCGCGGTAAAGAGATCGAGTTCGAAGGAGATGCGCGGGTGACCGGCGGCCATGATGCGGTGTGTGACGAACTGGTCGCCCTCGCCGCCGAAGTGGCAGTCGAGGCAGACGGCGGCGCGGACCTGGGGTTTCTCGAGCGCGATCAGTCCCTGCGCGACATTGTCGGCATGGCTGACGCCGACGCCGGTGTGACTCGAAATCCACCCCGACGAGCCGCCGTGGCAGGCCTCGCAGCCGACGCCGTCGCTCAGCGCATGCTTGCCGGCGCGCATGGTGGCGGCCGGCGCATCGCTATGACAGGCGAGGCACTCGCCGGCGTTCTGCGCCGGCCCGATGCCGAGGCGGCGCGCGATCTCCTGGCTGCGCGGTTCGAGCAGCACGCGGTAGGCGCGGGCGTGAGCGCCGGCGGGCGAACTCTCGTCCTGCCAGGTCATCAGCTCGTTCTGGCGGACGACGGCGCCGTCGGCTTCACCGCGGCCGTGGCAGGTCGAGCCGGCGCAGGACGCGACCCCGAGATGAACCCCTGCCGTCCGGGCCGCGGGCTGCGCCGTCGACGGCGCCACCGGACCGACGGTGAGGAGCAGGGCGAATGCGCACCCCGCCATCGCAGCGGCGACG
>JADCGM010000133.1 GCA_020249025.1 Alphaproteobacteria bacterium | reverse complement strand
GAAGGCGTAGTCGCCCGAGATCGCGCGGATCTCCGCGCTCACGCCCGAGCCAGCGACGACGCCCTCGACGCGCGCGCGGTTCTCGGCGGCCAGCGCATCGAAGCGGCGCTGGATGTCGCCGAAATCAAGGATCGGCATCCCGCCGGGCGTCACCATCTCGACGACCGGGGAGGGGCAGAGCACGGCGGCGACGATATGCGCGTCCCAGCGCGCGGCGAGATCGAGGGCGCGTTTCAGGAACGGCACGCAATCGGCGCTGCCATCGACGAGCGCGAGAATGTCCTTGGGCATCGGGGCCTCCCATCAGCAACTGTCGGAGAGGCTAATCCCGCATCGCCCGGTCGGCCTTGATCGAACGCAAACCCCTGTTGCGGCCCGCGCTCAGGCGGTGCGCGGCTCGCGCAACGGCCGGGTCGCCGGCCACATCAGCAGGTTGACCGCGCCGGTGATCGCGATGACCTCGAACACCGTCAGCCCGGCGGCGATCAGTGCCGAGGCGATCAGCGCGCCCGCGACCATGAAGGCGGCGTTGACGATGTTGTTGGCGGCGATCGTCCGCGCCCGCTCGTCCGGCGCGCACTCGGTCTGCAGCATCGCGTAGAGCGGCACCACGAACATGCCGGCCGACACGGCGAGGCCGAACAGCCCGAACAGGATGTGCCAGGCATCGGGCCGGACGAGGAACGCCGCCCAGCCCATCGACCCCGGCATCGGCTGGAACATCTCGACCGCAATCAGCACGTCGACGACGAAAGCGGTCACCGCCAGCGCCGCGATGGGCGCGAACCGCGCCGAGACCTCGCCCTTCAGCAGCCGGTTGATCCAGACGCTGCCGAGCGCCACGCCGATCGAGAAGACGACGAGGAACAGGGTTGCCACCGTCTCGTCGCCATGGAGCCGGTCCTTGACCAGCGGGACGAATTGCGTGGTCAGCACCGCCCCCAGCGTCCAGAACCACGATACCGCGATGACCGTCAGCCACAGCCGCTTGTCGGCGCGCAGATGCCCGATCATCCGCCACGATCCCGCAAAGACGTTGGGATCGACGCGCATGCCGGGCCGGAGCGACGGGGCCGACGGCACCGCGCGTCCGGTAACGTAGCCGACGACCGCGACCGCCACGACCGCCCAGGCGGCGTGGATCCCCATCAGCCCCCCGCGATCTGCCCGCCGAGGATGGCGATATAGGTTCCGGCCTCCACCAGCCCCGTTCCCGACAGCAGCTCGCGGTCGGGCAGATGCTGCGGCAGGATCGCGTATTTGATCGGCCCGAAGAAGGTCGAGTGCGTTCCCATCGCGAACAGCACGACCATCAGCAGCGGGATCGAATCGTGGGTCAGCGCGAAGGCGCCGACGAGCATGATGAGGATCTCGGCGAGCTTCACCGCCCGCACCACCCGCGCCTTGTCGACCTTGTCGGCGAGTTCGCCCGACAGGCTGGAGAACAGCAGGAACGGCAGGATGAACACGCCGCCCGCCAGCGTCACCAGCGCCGCCGCCTGCTGCGGCTCGTGCGCCAGCAGCTGGTAGGTGATGAGGAACAGCATCGCCGTCTTGTAGAGATTGTCGTTGAACGCCCCGAGGAACTGGGTGGCGAACAGCGGCCCGAAGCGGCGGGTGCCGAGAAGATGCAGCATGGGCCGCAAGGTTATGCTGGCCGCGCGCACGTGGCAAATGTGACGGGTGCCGCGCTGCGCCCGGCTGGCCTAGCGTCGTCGCCATGGAGACGATCCGCATCGAGGCCCGCGAGGGGCTGGAGATCCTGACGCTGGCGCGGGCGGCTGCGCTCAACACGCTCGACCCGCAGATGGTCGCCGAGCTCACCGCCTATTTCGAGGGCCTTCATGCCCGGAAAGAGGTGCGCGTCGTGCTGCTGCGCGCCGAAGGCCGCGCCTTCTGCGCCGGGCTCGACCTCAAGGGCTGGGCGCGCGAGGACGGCAAGCGCGGCGTCCATCTCTCGCTCGACACCCAGCAGCGCATCGCCCGCATCGTCAAGCTGATGCGCTCCTGTCCGCAGCCGGTGATCGGGCTGGGGCAGGGGGCGGCGTGCGGCGGCGGCTTCTCGCTGCTGCTTGCCTGCGATGTCCGCATCGGCGCGCCGTCGCTGCGCATGAACGCCGCCTACATCAAGATCGGCCTCGGCGGCGCGGACATCGGGTCGAGCTATCTGCTGCCGCGCCTCGTCGGCCTGTCGGTGGCGAGCGAACTGCTGCTCACCGGCCGCTTCATCGACGCCGATCGCGCGCTGCGCGTCGGGTTGCTGAGCGAGATCGTTGCGGAGGAGGCGCTGCTCGACGCCGGCCTCGCGCTCGCCGCCGACATGCTAGCGACCGCGCCGATGGGCCTCCGGATGACCAAGGACGCCCTCAACCTCGCCATAGATGCGCCCTCGATCGAAGCGGCGATGGCGGTCGAGGATCGTCAGCAGGTGATGATGACCACCACCGCCGACCACCGCGAGGCGGTGGCGGCCTTTCTCGAGAAGCGCGCGCCGCGCTTCGAGGACCGTTAGAGGACCGCAGAACCATGACCCAGCCCGCACCCGTTCTGACCCATGATCTCTCGGGCGAGGTCGCCTTCGTTACCGGCGCCTCGTCGGGCCTCGGCTGGCGCTTCGCCACCGTGCTCGCCGCTGCCGGCGCGAAGGTCGCTATCGCCGGCCGCCGTCTCGACCGGCTGGAGGCGCTCGCCGCCGAGATCCGCGCGGCGGGCGGGACCGCCTTTCCCATCCAGCTCGATGTCGCCGATGCGTCGACCTTCGAAGCGGCGGTCGATGCCGCCGAGCGCGAGCTGGGGCTGGTGACGATCCTCATCAACAACGCCGGCATCCCCGATGCCCAGCTCGCGACGAAGATGCCGCTCGATCTCATCGATCAGGTGATCGACGTCGATCTGCGCGCTCCCTTCGTTCTGGCGCGGGAGGTCGCGAAGCGGCTCATCGCCGCCAAGCAGCCGGGCCGCATCGTCAACATCGCCTCGATGGCGGCGTTCGACTACAACGGCAACGGCGCTGCGCTCTATTCGACGGTGAAGGCGGGCGTCGTCCGACTGACCGAGGCGCTGGCGGTCGAATGGGCGCGGTTCCACGTCAACGTCAACGCCATCGCCCCGGGCGCTTTCCGCTCGGAGATGATGGACGGCATGCTGTCGCGCATGGGCGACATCACCCAGTATTTCCCGAGGAAGCGCCTCGGCGAACCTCACCAACTCGACAGCGCGTTGCTGTTCCTCTGCTCCAAGCAGTCGGACGCGGTCACCGGGACGGTGGTCCGCGTCGACGACGGGCAGGGGCGGCGCTAAGGCGCGCCCCGCCTTTAGGCCGCGGCGCTCTTTGCGACGCCCGGCCAGGTCGCCCAGAGCGCCGCCTCGCGCGTCTTCGCCTCGGTCATGGCCTTTTCCTTGACCGGACCGAAGCCGCGGATGCTCATCGGCACGCTGGCGATCTCGACGGCGAGGCAGCTGTTGTCGGCGGTCAGCCCGGCGAGCAGGCGGTCGACGCTCGCCTCATAGTCGGCGATGAGCTGGCGCTCGGCCTTGCGCTCGTGCGTGTAGCCAAAGGGATCGAGCGCGGTGCCGCGCAGGCCCTTGAACTTCGCAAGTACCGCGAACACCCGGAACGCCCAGGGGCCGAAGCTATATTTCTTCGGGCGGCCGGTCGCCGGATCGGTCCGGGCGAACAGCGGCGGGGAAAGCTGGACGCTCTTTCTGTAATCGCCGCCGAACTGCGCTTCGAGCGCGGCCTGGAAGCGGCCGTCGCTGTAGAGGCGCGCCACCTCATATTCGTCCTTGTAGGCGAGGAGCTTATAGTAGCTGCGCGCCACCGCCTCGGCGAGCGCCTCGTCGCCGGTCTGGCGAACGCGCTCGACCAGCGCGCGGTAGCGGGCGGCGTAGGCGGCGTCCTGATAGGCGGTGAGATCGGCGACACGCTTGGCAATCAGCTCGTCGAGCGTCTGCGACAGCGGTTCGGGCGCGGGCCCGCGCGCCTGCTCGACCATCGCCAGCACCTGATCGGGCCGGTGCGCGAGCAGGCGGCCGAGCGCGAAGGCCTTCTTGTTGAAGTCGATGGCGACGCCGTTCAGCTCCATCGCGCCTTCGAGGCTTGCGAGCGACAGCGGGATCAGGCCCTGCTGCCAGGCGAACCCCATCATCAGCACGTTCGCGCCGATCGCATCGCCCAGCAGCGCGGTCGCCACCGTGTCGGCGGCGATGAAGGTCGTCGCGTTCGGGTTGGCGGCCGAACGGATCGACTTCTCGATACGGGCGCGCTGGAAATCGAGGTCGCGGTTGCGGACGAAGTCGCTCGTCGGCGCGACGTCGGCGTTGGCGACGACCGCGGTGCGGTTCGCGGCCATAAGGTTCTGCGCCGCCCTGTCGGCGGCGACGACGGAGTCGCAGGCGAGCACGAGATCGGCCGCGCCCGCGATGATGCGCGGCGAGAGCAGATGCTCGTCGCGCTCGGCGAGGCGGACGTGCGAATAGACGGCGCCGCCCTTCTGCGCGAGCCCGGCCATGTCGGCGGTGGTCGACGACTTGCCCTCCAGATGCGCGGCCATGCCGAGCAGCGCCGATACGGTCAGAACGCCGGTGCCGCCGATGCCGGTGACGAAGACGTTGTAACCGTCGCCGGGCGACTGCAGCGCGGGCACCGGGATCGCGGCGGTGTCGACGTCGGCGGCCTTCGCCTTCTTGATCGACGCGCCCTCTACGGTGACGAAGCTTGGGCAGAAGCCCTTGAGGCAGCTGAAGTCCTTGTTGCAGCTCGACTGGTTGATGCGGCGCTTGCGACCGAACTCGGTTTCCAGCGGCTCGACAGAGACGCAGTTGGACTGCACCGAACAGTCGCCGCAGCCTTCGCAGACGGCGGCGTTGATGAAGACGCGCTTGTTGGGATCGGGAAACTGGCCGCGCTTGCGGCGGCGGCGCTTCTCGGCG
>JADCGM010000132.1 GCA_020249025.1 Alphaproteobacteria bacterium | reverse complement strand
GTGCTGGGGCCGGGGCAGGTGCGGCTGCTGCCGGCGCTGGGAGCGGCGCACGGCCGGGTGCATTTCTGCGGCGAGCATGTCTCGACGACGCAGCGTGGCATGGAGGCGGCCAGCGAAAGCGGCATCATGGCCGCGGCGGAGGCGGCCGATGCGCTCTAGCATGGCGCGCGCGCTGGCGGCGCTGCTGGCGCTGCTGCTGACGGCGGCCGCACCCGCCGACGGGATCGCGTGGCGGGTGGTGAAGGGCTCCGGCGGGGTGCCGCTGGTCGTCGCCGAGGCAGGGCCGAAGGGTGCGCCCTCGATCCTGCTGATCCACGGCTTCGGGCAATCGAGCTGGGCGTGGCGGACGCTGATGCGGTCCGAACTGGCCTCGCGCTACCGGCTAGTGGCGTTCGATCTGCGCGGCCACGGGGAATCGGGCAAGCCGTGGGACCCGGCCGCCTATCGCGACGCCAAGCCCTGGGGCGACGATGTCGCGGCGGTGATCCGCGCGACGGGGCTGACGCGCCCCGTGGTCGTCGGCTGGTCCTTCGGCGGCTATGTCGCGATGGACTATGTGCGGCGGCACGGCGACCGCGGCCTCGCGGGCGTTGCGCTCGTCGGCAGCCTCGGCGGGCTCGCGCCGCGGCCGTCGCGCGGCGGCGCGCCGCTCGTCTACGACGGCGAGGCCAATTATGCGGGCGCTGTGGCGTTCGCGCGGATGCTCACCGCCGAGCCGATGCCGCCGCAGTGGGAGCAGACCGCCGCCGGCATCATCATGATGACCCCGACCTACGCCAAGGGCCCGATCGCAGCGCGCAATCTCGACAACGCCGACCTCGCACCGAAGCTGACGCGGCCGCTGCTGCTGATGGCGGGAACCCGCGACCCGGCAGCGCCAGCGGCCAAGCTCGACGAGATCCTCGCCAAGGTGCCGGGAAGCCGCCGCATCGGCTATCCCGGATCGGGCCACATGCCGTTCATCGAGGCCGCCGACGCCTTCGCGCGTGATCTCGACGCTTTCGCAACCGCCGCAAGGGCCACGCCATGAGCACGCACGCCTCCACCGCCGGCCGGACCCTCCACCGCGTCGTCGCGATCCTCGGGCTGATGGACGACGGCGTCGCGCGCCGCGTCACCGACGTCCAGCGCGCGACCGGGCTACCCTATGCGACGACGCACCGGATGCTGGCGGCGCTCGCGACCGAAGGCGTGCTGATGGCGTTGGGGCGCGACGGCTATGTGCGGCGACGGCTGCGTGCGTAGCTGCGGGCCGCGGCCCAGCGGGTCAGCGCATAGGGGATGAGGCCGGCGACGAGCGCAGCGGCGGCCAGCGGCAGCTGATCGAGCGCGGCGATGGCGAGGATGGCGACCGACAGCACGACGGCGACCACCGCGAGCAGCCCGCCCGCCGGCGCGACAAAGCGGCTGGGGCCGCGCGCGCGCAGCTTCAGCATCGCCGAATAGGTGACGATCCCGACGAGCAGCCGCGCCGCGGTCGACAGCACCAGCGCGGTCAGCACGCTGCTGAACACCGCCATCAGGGTGATCGCGATGCTGACGAGGATGACGGCGAGATCGGGGGTCTGGCGGCGTGGGTCGATGCGGGCGAGCGCAGCGGGCAGCTGCCCGCTCTCCGCCATCGCGAACAGCATGCGTGAGGCGAGCAGGAAGCCGGCGATGAGCGCGCCGCCGAGCACCACGATCGCGCCGAAGGTGGCGAGCAGATCGCCGGGCGCCCCCGCAACCGCACCCGCCGCTGCGGCGACCGCGCGCTCGGCGGTGGCGGGATCGGGCAGAACGCCGATCGCCGCGACCGAAACCGCACCATAGATGAGGGCGATGATGGCGATGCCGCCGATGAGACCGGCGGGGACGGTGCGCTTGGGATCGCGGGTTTCGCCGGCGAGCACGGTCGCCGCCTCGAAGCCGAAGAAGGCGAAGAGGATGAGGATGACCGCCTCGCCCTGCGCGCCGAGCGCGGGGGGCGGCGGCGCGGGCGCGATGCGGCCGAAGTCGATGGCGGCGAAGCATAGCGCGACGAAGCCGGCGAAGAAGGCGAGCTTCAGCACGGTGAAGGCGGTGCTGGCGCGCGCCGACAGCACGACTCCGGCCCAGGTCAGCGCGCCGAGGCCGCCGCCGAGCGCGACGATGGCGGTGGCGCGGCCTTCGGCGGTGGCGAGCCAGGGAACCGGGCCCGAGGCATATTCGACGAGCAGGCCGAGCTGGGTAGCGCAGCTGAGCGTGCGGGCGATCCACAGCAGCCAGCCGGCCGAGAAGCCAGCGGTCGGCCCGAACGCCTCGGTCGCGTAGAGCCCGGGGCCGCCGGTGCGGTCGAAGCGCCCGGCGAGCTCGGCGGTGCACAGCGCGAAGACGGTGACGAGCAGCGTGGTTCCGGCGATGACGACCAAGCTCCAGCTGCCGACCTCGGCATAGAGTCGGCCGGGCAGCGCCAGCACGCCCGCGCCGACCACCGCATTGACGACCAGCGCCATGAAATCCGCGCGTCCGATGCCGCGCTTCAGCTCCGCCACAGACGACTCCCCCGCGTGAGAGCGAGACAGTGGCGCGGCCCCGCGCAGGCGGCAAGGGCGAGTGCTGAAAACCGCGCCACAGCGCGTTTTCGGGAGGGGCGCGCGGGCGCAGGCTCCGGTAGGTTGCGCGTCCAGATTCTGACGGGAGGCCCTATGATCCGCACGCGCATCACCGAGATGTTCGGCATCGAACACCCCATCATCCAGGGCGGCATGCACCATGTCGGCTATGCCGAGATGGCGGCGGCGGTGTCGAACGCGGGCGGGCTGGGGATCATCACCGGGCTGACGCAGCGCACACCCGAGCTGCTCGCCAACGAAATCGCGCGCTGCCGCGACATGACTGACAAGCCGTTCGGGGTGAACCTCACCTTCCTGCCCTCGGTCGTGCCGCCCGACTATCCGGGCTACATCCGCGCGATCATCGAGGGCGGGGTGAAGATCGTGGAGACCGCCGGCAACAACCCGGCGAAGTGGCTGCCCGTGCTCAAGGAGAACGGGATCAAGGTCATCCACAAGTGCACGAGCGTCCGCCACTCGCTGAAGGCCGAGAGCATCGGCTGCGACGCGGTGTCGGTCGACGGGTTCGAGTGCGGCGGGCATCCGGGCGAAGACGATGTCGGCAACTGGATCCTGCTGCCGCGCGCTGCTGAGGAACTGAAGATCCCCTTCGTCGCTTCGGGCGGTGTCGGCAATGGCGCCCAGCTGGCGGCGGCGCTCGCGCTCGGCGCGGACGGCGTCAACATGGGCACGCGCTTCATCGCGACGAAGGAAGCGCCGGTGCACGAGAATGTAAAGCAGGCGATCCTGGCCGCGAACGAGCTCGACACCCGCCTCGTCATGCGCCCGCTGCGCAACACCGAGCGGGTGCTCACCAACGCCGCGGTCGAGCGGCTGTTGGAAAAGGAAAAGGCGCTCGGCGCGAACATCAAGTTCGAGGACATCCTCCCTGAGGTGGCGGGCGTCTATCCGCGCATCATGTCGGAGGGCGACATGGAGGCGGGCGCCTGGTCCTGCGGCATGGTCGTCGGCCTCATCCACGACATTCCGACGGTCAAGGAGCTGGTCGACCGCATGGTGGCTGATGCCGAGGCCATCATCACCAAGCGCCTCGCCCGCCTGACCGTCGCGGCCTGACGGGAGCCGATGCGATGACCGATCTGATCGAAGTGCGCACCGAGGGTGCGGTGATGCGGGTGACGATCGCCCGGCCGGACAAGCGCAATGCGCTGACCGGCGCGATGTACACCGGGCTCGGCGATGCGCTGGAGGCGGCGGCCGCCGATCCCGCGGTGCGGGTAGTGGTGCTGACGGGCGCAGGCGGCGCCTTCACCGCCGGCAACGATCTCGCCGACTTTCTTGCCGGCCAGCGCGGCGACGGGGAGACGCCGGTCGCACGCTTCCTGCGGCTGATCTCGACCTTCGAGAAGCCGCTGATCGCGGCGGTGCGCGGCGTCGCGGTCGGGGTCGGCACGACGATGCTGCTGCACTGCGATCTTGTCTACGCAGACGAGACGGCGGTGCTGCAGCTGCCCTTCGTCAACATCGGGCTGGTGCCGGAGGCGGCGTCGAGCCTGCTGCTCCCGAATGTCGTCGGCATGCAGAAGGCGACCGAGCTGTTCCTGTTCGGATCGAACCTGCCGGCCCATGAGGCGGCGCGGC
>JADCGM010000131.1 GCA_020249025.1 Alphaproteobacteria bacterium | reverse complement strand
TGGATAATGCCGGGCGCGGTTGAGCCGGATCGCAGCGCAGCCCATATGTGAAGACGATGAGCGAACCCCCTCTTCCTGATCGATTTTCCGAAGAGAAGGCCGCCTATACGGTGCGCGGCCGCGACACGCCCGACCTCGACTCCGGGGTGGCGGCGATTCGCAATGTGCTGAAGACTCTGCCGGTGCGCCCCGGCGTCTACCGGATGCTCGATGCGGCGGGCGAGGTGCTCTACGTCGGCAAGGCCAAGAGCCTGAAGAACCGCGTCGCCAATTACACGCAGGTGGCGCGGCTGCCGCGGCGGCTGCAGCGGATGGTGGCGCTGACGCGCGCCATGACCATCGTCACCACCGCGACGGAGGCCGAGGCGCTGCTGCTCGAAGCCCAGCTGATCAAGCGCTTCCGCCCCGCCTTCAACGTGCTGCTGCGCGACGACAAGAGCTTCCCCTTCATCTTCCTGCGCGAGGATCACGCCTTCCCGCGCATCTCGAAGCATCGCGGCGCACGTCAGGGCAAGGGCGTCTTCTACGGCCCGTTCGCGAGCGCCGGCGCGGTCAACACGACCCTCAACGCGATGCAGAAGGTGTTCCTGCTGCGGTCCTGCACCGACAGTTTCTTCGCAAACCGCTCGCGGCCCTGCCTGCTCCACCAGATCCGGCGCTGCTCCGCCCCCTGCGTCGACCGCATCGGCGAGGACGGCTATGCCGAGCTCGTCGCCGATGCGAAGGATTTCCTCGCCGGGCGCAGCCAGGAGGTGCAGCGCAAAATCTCGGGCGCGATGCAGGAGGCGGCCGAGGCGCTCGACTTCGAGCGCGCGGCGCTGCTGCGCGACCGGCTGCGCGCGCTGACCTACATCCAGGGCCAGCAGGCGATCTCGGCGAGCGATGCGGCGGACGCCGACGTGATCGCGCTCGCGCATCAGGGCGGTCACACCTGCATCCAGATCTTCTTCGTGCGCGGCAGCCAGAACTGGGGGCACCGCGCCTTCTTCCCGGCGCACACCGCCGAAATGGACGAGGACGAGGTGCTGACGTCCTTCCTCGGCCAGTTCTACGACGACATGCCGGTGCCGCGGGAACTGCTGCTCGACCGCGCCCTTCCCGAGGCCGAACTGCTGGCCGACGCGCTGTCGGAGCGTGCGGGCAAGCGCATCGCGGTGAAGGCCCCGCAGCGCGGCTCGGCGAAGCGGCTGGTCGATCAGGCCAGGCGCAACGCGGTCGAGGCGCTGGAGCGGCGGCTGGCGGAGGGGACGACGCAGGCGAAGCTGCTCCGCGACCTCGCCGACCTGTTCGAACTGTCCGAGCCGCCGCAGCGCATCGAGATCTACGACAATTCGCACATCATGGGGACGAACGCGCTCGGCGCGATGGTGGTAGCGGGGCCCGAGGGCTTCCGCAAATCGGCCTATCGCAAGTTCAACATGAAGGACGAAAAGCTCACCCCCGGCGACGATTTCGGGATGATGCGCGCGATGCTCGCCCGCCGCTTCGCGCGTCTGGAGCGCGAGGCTCCCGACCGGGACAGCGGCGAATGGCCCGACCTGCTGCTCATCGACGGCGGGCGCGGGCAGCTGAACGCGGTGCTGCAGGCGATGGGCGAGATGGGGGCGCACGACGTCGCCGTCGTCGGCGTCGCCAAGGGGCCGGACCGCAATGCGGGGCGCGAGGTGTTCCACCTGCCCAACGGCCGCGAGGTGACGCTGCCGCCCAACTCGCCGGTACTCTTCTACCTGCAACGGCTGCGCGACGAGGCCCACCGCTTCGCCATCGGCGCACACCGCGCCAAGCGCGCCAAGGCGCTGGTGACAAGCACGCTCGACGAGGTGCCGGGCATCGGCCCGGCGCGCAAACGCGCGCTGCTGATGCACTTCGGTACGGCGAAGGCGGTGAAGGCGGCCGGGCTGGAGGCGCTGGAGAAAGCGCCGGGGATTTCGAAGGGCACCGCACGGACGGTGTACGAGCATTTCCATCCGAAGGGGTGAGGCCGGGCGTGGAGCGCACCCGGCCCCGAACGGCCCTACTTCCCCGCCAGCTCACCCACCATCATCATCCAGTGCTTCACATTGTCGTCGAGCGCCTTGACCGGCAGGCGCTCGTCCTGGCCGTGGGCGCGGTTGTCGACGGGGACGCGGACCCATTCGCCGGCGACGCCGTAGACGGGGATGCCGGCGACGCGGAACGGGCGGGCGTCCGATGCGCCGGTCGACATCTCGGGCGCGACGGGCATGCCGGGGTGGAGCGTCTGCACCGCGCGGGTGAATGCGCCGAGGACGTCGGGGCGCAGCGGCGACGCGAGCGAAGCGACATAGGCGTCGTTGCGCGTCACCTTGATCTCCGGATCGGCCGCCACGCGCTCCAGCTCGGCGCGGACCGCGTTGGGATCGACGCCGGGGAAGATGCGGCAGTTGATCATCGCGGTGGCGAGCTGGGGCAGCGCATTGTCGGCATGGCCCGCGAACAGCCGGGTCGGCACGCAGCGGGTGCGGGTGAGGCCGACCTCGCTCTCGTCGGCCTCGATGGCGTCGGCGGCGGCCCCGTCCTTGGGGTTGGCGAGCCAGCGATCGATCGCGGCGGCAAGCTCGGGGCTCGCGGACTTGGCGCGGGTGGCGAAATAGGCGCGCGTCGTCTCGTTCTGCATCGGTTCGAAGCGATGCGCCTCCAGCCGCGCGATCGCATTCGACAGCTGGTAGATCGCATTGTCCTTGCGGGGCTTCGACGAATGGCCGCCGCGGTTGCGCACCGTGAAGCTGTAGCCGGCGAAGGTCTTCTCGGCGGTCTGGATCGAGGCGAGCAGCGGCTTGCCGTCGGGGCCGT
>JADCGM010000130.1 GCA_020249025.1 Alphaproteobacteria bacterium | reverse complement strand
TCGAGCTGGCCGAGCGCGCGGTGACGATCCATGCCCTGACGGTGGTCGACCATAGCCGCGACGCGCTGACGCTCGACGTCGCCTGTTCGAAGGGCACCTATGTCCGGAGCCTCGCGCGCGACCTCGCGCTGGCGCTGGGAACGGTCGGCCATGTCGCGATGCTCAGGCGTACGCGCGCGGGCCCGTTCGGGCTCGAACAGGCGAATCCGCTGGACAAAGTCGAGGCTCTCGGGCAGAGGCGCGCGCTTGAACAGGCCCTTTTGCCGCTGACGGCCGGACTGGACGACATCCCGGTCCTCCCCGTCGACCCCGCAGAGGCCGTCATGCTCCGACAGGGGCGGCGGCTCGGCGGACGCCCCGATACATCTGGGCTCCATCTCGCGACCGCCGGGTCTGTTCCGGTCGCGCTGGTCGAGGTTTCGGCCGATGGAGTGCAGGTGGTGCGGGGCTTCAACCTGTAACAGAGGAGACCCCGATGTCGATCACTGCCGAGCGCAAGGCCGCGCTCATCCAGGAACATGCCCGCGCCGAAGGCGACACGGGTTCGCCCGAGGTTCAGGTCGCGATCCTTTCGGAGCGCATCACCAACCTCACCGAGCACTTCAAGAGCCACGCGAAGGACAATCACTCGCGTCGCGGCCTGCTGATGCTCGTCAACAAGCGCCGTCGCCTCCTCGACTATCTGAAGTCGACCGACGAGGGCCGCTACACGAGCCTCATCGGCAAGCTCGGCATCCGCAAGTAACCCAGAGTTCGGTTCAGGCCCCCGCGCGGGGCCTGAACCTTATCGGGGCGGGCCGATCCGCTCCGACCCCGGGGCAAGAGGGCGCAATCCGGCGCTCGCCCCACCGCAGGCCGTCCGGGCGCATAGGGCCCCCGGACGAAAGGAACGAAAATCATGTTCGATATCCAGAAGAGCGAAATCCAGTGGGGCGGCAAGACCCTCACGCTGGAAACGGGCCGCGTTGCCCGCCAGGCCGACGGCGCGGTTCTCGCGACGCTCGGCGAGACCGTCGTGCTGTGCGCCGTCACCGCCGCGCGCAGCGTCAAGGAAGGGCAGGACTTCTTCCCGCTCACCGTCCACTATCAGGAGAAGTATTTCGCAGCCGGGCGCATCCCGGGCGGCTTCTTCAAGCGCGAGCGCGGCGCCACCGAGAAGGAGACGCTCGTCTCCCGCCTCATCGACCGGCCGATCCGCCCGCTGTTCCCGGAAGGATTCTACAACGAGATCAACGTCATCGCCCAGGTGCTGAGCTATGACGGCGAGAACGAGCCCGACATCGTCGCGATGATCGCGGCCTCGGCGGCGCTGACGCTCTCGGGCGTGCCGTTCATGGGTCCGATCGGCGCGGCGCGCGTCGGCTACATCGACGGAGAGTACATTCTCAACCCGACCCTCGATCAGGTGAAGACGGGCGATCTCGATCTCGTCGTCGCCGCCACCCAGGACGCGGTGATGATGGTCGAGTCGGAGGCCAACGAGCTGTCTGAGGACGTCATGCTCGGCGCCGTCATGTTCGCGCACAAGGCCTCGCAGCAGGTCGTCGACGCGATCATCGATCTGGCCGAGAAGGCCGCCAAGGATCCGTGGGAAATGGCCCCGCAGGCCGACGTCTCGGCGGTCAAGAAGAAGCTGAAGGACCTTGTCGGCAAGGACATCGCCGCGGCCTACAAGCTGACCAACAAGTCCGAGCGTTCGAACGCGCTGAACGCCGCCCGCGCAAAGGCCAAGGAGGCCTTCGCCGACGAAAGCGCGCAGGACCAGATGGTCGCCATCAAGACCATGAAGAAGCTCGAGGCGGAGATCGTCCGCGGCGCCATCCTCAAGGACGGCACCCGCATCGACGGCCGCACCACGACGCAGGTCCGCCCGATCGACGCGATGGTCGGCTTCCTGCCGCGCACGCACGGCTCGGCGCTGTTCACCCGCGGCGAGACCCAGTCGATCTGCACGACCACGCTCGGCACCAAGGACGCCGAGCAGATGATCGACGGACTCAATGGGCTCAACTACGAGCACTTCATGCTGCACTACAACTTCCCGCCCTATTCGGTCGGTGAAGTGGGCCGCTTCGGCGCGCCGTCGCGCCGCGACACCGGCCACGGCAAGCTCGCCTGGCGCGCGCTGCACGCGGTGCTGCCGTCGAAGGAGGAGTTCCCGTACACGATCCGCGTCGTCTCCGACATCACCGAGTCGAACGGCTCGTCGTCGATGGCGACCGTCTGCGGCGGCTCGCTGTCGATGATGGACGCCGGCGTGCCGCTGAAGCGCCCGGTCTCGGGCATCGCGATGGGCCTCATCCTCGAGGGCAAGGACTTCGCGGTCCTCTCCGACATCCTCGGCGACGAGGATCACCTCGGCGACATGGACTTCAAGGTGGCCGGCACCAGCGAGGGCATCACCTCGCTGCAGATGGACATCAAGATCGCCGGCATCACCGAGGAGATCATGCGCAAGGCCCTCGCCCAGGCGAAGGAAGGCCGCGCGCACATCCTCGGCGAGATGTCGAAGGCGCTCGACCACAGCCGTACCGAGCTGTCGGCGCACGCCCCGCGCATCGAGACGATGACCATCGACAAGTCGAAGATCCGCGACGTCATCGGCACCGGCGGCAAGGTCATCCGCGAGATCGTCGCGACGACGGGCGCCAAGGTCGACATCGACGACGAGGGCGTGATCAAGGTCAGCTCGTCCGATCTGTCGCAGATCGAGGCGGCGATGAACTGGATCAAGGGCATCGTCGAGGAGCCCGAGGTCGGCAAGATCTACAGCGGCAAGGTCGTGTCGATGGTCGACTTCGGCGCGTTCGTGAACTTCATGGGCGCCAAGGACGGTCTCGTTCACATCTCCGAGATCAAGAACGAGCGCGTCGCCAACGTGAAGGACGTCCTGACCGAGGGCCAGCAGGTCAAGGTCAAGGTGCTGGCCATCGACGAGCGCGGCAAGGTCCGTCTGTCGATGCGCGTCGTCGATCAGGAGACCGGCGAGGAGCTGCCCGACACCCGTCCGCCGCGCGAGGAGCGCGAGCCGCGGGGCGATCGCGGTCCGCGTCGTGACGGCGATCGCGGCCCGCGTCGCGACGGCGACCGGGGTCCCCGCCGCGACGGCGGCGACCGTGGCCCCCGCCGCGACCGTGACGACCGCGGCCCGCGTGGCGACCGCGAGGACCGTCCGCGCCGTGAGCGCGACGAGCCCGCAGGCGATGCGCCGCTGCCGGACTTCCTGACCGGCGGCCGCGACGACTGAACGTCGTCAGGCGACTGAACGAAGGGGGCGGTCCGGCAACGGGCCGCCCCTTTTCGGTGGGGGGATGGTTCTGAGGCGCCCGTGTCCGGCCCGAACCGCCGCCGCCTCTGCGGCCGGACGCCGGCTCCTACCCCCGCCGCTCCAGCGTCACGAAGCTGTAGGCGGGGCGTCCGTCCGCGGCCGGGTGATCCTCCCGCACCGTCTCGCGCCAGACGGCGGGATCGAAGGCCGGGAGGATCGTGTCGCCCTCGGGCGCCGCGTGCACCTCCGTCAGATGGACCCGCGTCGCGATGGGCAGCGCTTCGGCATAAACATGCGCGCCGCCGACGATCATGATCTCGGGCGCGCGGGCGCGCGGGTCGAGACCGGCGGCGGCGATGGCTTCGGCGAGATTGGGAACGACGGTGACGCCCTCGGCGCGCCAGGCGGGATCGCGGGTCAGCACGATGTTGTGGCGGCCGGGCAGCGGCTTGCCGATCGACTCGAAGGTCTTGCGGCCCATCAGGATCGGCTTGCCGACCGTCAGCCGCTTGAAATGCTTGAGGTCTTCGGGAAGGTGCCAGGGCAAGGCGTTGTCGCGGCCGATGACGCCGTTGTCGGCGCGGGCGACGACGAAGGCGATGACGGGGCGGCCGATGGGCTCCATCCGTCCGCGATGCGCCGCCGCGTCCCCTGCCGTCAATATTCCTTGGCGTAGCGGACGCCGACCGAGTTGGTGCCGAAGGCGCCGACCTGGGCGAGAAGCTTCAGTGCGCGGGTGAGGTTGATCTCGAGCTGGGTCAGCGTGTTGCCTTCGGAATCGGTCGTCAGCTCCACATAGACGTTACGGCCGATGTACTTGCCCGCCGCGATCGAGGTGCCGCGGCCCGAGGTTTCGTCGGCGCCGAGCACGCGCAGCCGATCAAGCCCGGTCGCGCCGCGCAGCTTGCCCAACGGATTGAGCCCGCCGCCCGAGCCGCGCAGCGAATTGAGCGCCGCGCCGAGCTGCACCGCCTCCAGCGGCGACAGTTCGGTGACCGAGCCGCCGAACAGCAGCCGCGACAGCACCTCGTCCTGCGGCAGATCGGGGGTCGAGGTGAAAGCGATCTGCGGATTGAGGCCGGTGCCCGTGACCGCGACATTGGCGGTGACGCCCTCCACTGTCGTCGAGGCGACGATGTCGAGCTGGGGATCGGGCGGACTGTTCCCCGTGAAGCGGATCGCACCGCGCGACAGGTCGAAGCGGCGGCCGGCGAAGCTGTAGGTGCCGCGGTTGAGGTCGACCGGGCCGGTGATGCGCGGCGCGGTCAGATTGCCGCCGACGCGCAGATTGGCGCGCCATTCGGATTCGAGGCCCATCCCTTCGACGAACAGTTCGTTGGGGGCGCGGACGCGCAGATCGAGCGCCCAGACGCTCGGCGGGCCGGCGGGCTCCTCGGGCGGGAACAGCGGATCCCCGCGGCGGCGCACGCGCAGGCTTGCGACCTCGGCCGCATCGGTGCGGACGATGCGGTAGCGGGCGCGGTCGACCGCGATCTCGCCAGTGATGCGCGCGCCTTGCACATCGTTGACGATGGTGAGCGGGCCGGTGACGGTCGCCTGGATGTTGGCGCTGTTGGCGACGAGCGCGCGGGTCAGCTGAGCGCGGATCTGCAGCGGGAAGCCGCGTTCGGCGGCGAGATCGACCGCGCCGCTGGCAGTGATGCTGCCGCCGCGGCCGGCGGTTGCGGTGAGCGAGGTCAGTTCGAAGCGCTCGCCGGTGAAGCGGCTGTCGAGCCGGATGTCGTCGAGGACGGTGCCGAAGGCGGCGTTCTCGTAGCGCAGGTCGGTGGCGCGAGCGACGCCCGAGACGCGCGGATCGCTGAGCCGTCCGGCAAGGTCGGCACCGATGGCGACGGGGCCGCGCACCTCCTGACCGGTGATGCCGGAGAGCGCCCACAGCACCTCGGACGGGCCGGTGTAGCGAATGCCGCCGGTCAGCGGGGCGGCCAGCAGCCGTTCGGTCCACGGCTGCGCGGCGGAGCCGGGCAGCGGAGCCAGCCGCGCCTGCAGGCGGCCGATGACAGCGCCCTGTCGGCGGACGACGGCGCTGAAATCGCCGCCGCCGCTCCCGAGCGTGCCGAGCAGCGCCACGTCAACGGGAAGCGACACGCTGCCGACCGCGGCGCGGGTCAGCCGCGCGAGGCGGAGATCTGCGCGCGCGGTCGGGATCGCACCGGGCGCGGCGGGCAGCGCGAGCGTGATTCGGCCGTTCGCCTCCCCGCCGATGAGCAGCGCCGGGGCGACCGCGCGGGCGATCGACAGATCGACTCCGACAAGGCGCGCATCGAGCGCCGTGGCTGCGCCGAAGCTGCCGGCGATGTCGATGCGGCCATCGGGAAGCTGGAGAGTGGCGGGCAGCAACCGCCAGCCGCCGGCGATGGGGACGAACTCGGCGGTGCGGGCGAGGCGGAGCGGGATGCGGTTGGCCTCGCCCCCGGCGTCGACGCGAATGCGATCGGGGGCGAAGCCGATGCGGCTGGCGAGCCGGAACGGCACGCCACTGCGACCGGTGGCGTCGATCGACGCGGTGCCCGTGCCAGCGCGGTAGTCGACCGCCGCGGCCAGCGTGTCGACCAGCAGCGTGTCGCGGCGGACGCCGGCGAGGCGGGCGCTGCCGGTCAGCGTCGGCGCGCCGGGAGTGAGCAGCGCCACCGCCTCGATCCGGCCCTCGCGGATGGTGACGGGCGGGGTCAGTGGCAGCCGGGCGTTGGCGGCGGTGAGTCCGATGTCGGCGCGCTGCATGGCACCTTGCGCCACAAGGCGGATGCTTCCGGACAGCCCGCTGCCATTCACCGCCAGTGTCCCGGCAAAGGGGCCGGCGGCGGTTTGGACGAGGCGGCCCCGTGCGGTGATCCCGGCGAGCGTCAGGCTGCGCAGATCGACGGCGAGCGGACCGGCGCCGAAGGCGATCGCCGCGTCGGCGGTGAGTGGACCATAGGGCGACTGGCCGCGGATGCGCGCATCGTAACCGCTTCGGGTGGGCGTCAGCAGCGCTTCGACCGCGGTCAGGCCAAGGCCGAGATCGGGGCGGGCGGCGCGCAGGGTGACGCGCGGCCGGGTCGCCGGGCCGGCAAGGGCGACGCTGAACGGGCCATAGTCCGCGGACGTGCCGCGCGCGGTCAGGCGGAGCTGGCCGCCGGCGGTATAGACGCCCGCCGCATCGGTGACGCGCAGCCGCGGCGCGGTGAGGCGTCCGTTGCGGATCAGGATGTCGCCGCCGGGGGTGCGCTCGATGGCGGCGGTGACGACGGGGAGGCCGCCGAGGGTCTCGCGCAGGCCCGCGCTCTCCAGCTGGACGGCGCGGGCGGTGACAGTGCCGCGCAGGCGGAAGCCGCCGCGGCCGTCGGGCACCAGCCGCGCATCGGTCGACAGATCGAGCGTGCCGAGACCGGCGACGGCGTAGCGCGCCAGACGGCCATTCAGCGCGACATCATAATCGCCGGTGCGGATCGTGTAGGCGAGGATGGCGGTGCCGCTCAGCCTGTCGGAGGCGATGCGGATGTCGTCCGACAGGATCTGGTCAGCGGTCACCCGCAGCGTGCCGTCGGCCCGGAGATTCGTGAGCAGCCCGCCCACCGCCGGATCGAGCCCGGTGACGCGCGCGGCGCGCAGCGACAGCGGGACCGACCAGGGCATATCCCCGATCGTCGCTTCGCCGCGCGCGGTGGCGGCGAGGAACGCGGTCGTCCCGAAGCCGATGCTGGCGGCGCTGGCACGGTAGCTGAGCCGGGCCGCGGCCATCGGGCCGTCGGCCGTGACATCAAGGCGGACATCGCGGCCGGTGGCGGCGTCGAACAGCGCCGCCGGGCGCAGCAGGCGGATCGAGGCGACCAGGTTCTCGTAGCGGCTCTCGCCGAGATCGACGCGGCCGGCGGCGGACAGCGCGAGCGCCGGGGCGGCGGCGGTGACGCGGAGATCGACGACCCGCGCTTCGGCGGTGGCGGTGGCGTCGAGGCGAAGGCCGCCCGCGGTCAGCCGGGCGAGCGCACCGGGGCCGAGCAGCGCGCCGGGATCGGCGGTGCCGCGCAGCGCGAAGCGGCCGGCGTCGGCGCTCAGTGCCAGCGAGACGATGCGCCGCCCGCCGAGCGTCGCATCTGCCCCGCCGCGCCAGCGGCTCCACGAGCCGCGGCCATCGATGCGAGCAACGAGCGGCTCGGTAAAGCCGGCGAGGCCGGAGAGCACGCCGCCCGCAGGCGCGGCGAGGCGGGCGTCGACATCGAGGCGGTCGTTGTCGGGCGCGGCGTCGAGATCGAGAACGAGGCGGTCGCCGGCGGTCGTAGTGAGGGTGACCGCGGCGATGGCGGTGCGGTCGGCGATGGCGGCGCGGCCGGTGAGGCTCGCGACCGCGGCGCGGCCGGCCACCGCCGGCTCGAGCGTCGCCGCATCGAGGCGAAGGCGCGCGATGTCGAGATCGATGTCGGGCAGGATCGGCTCGCCGGTGTCGGGGACGGGGAGAAGCTCGGGCCGGCGGAGAATCCGCCCGGTCGGTGCGATCAGCTCGTCGATGACGATGTGCGACCGCAGCAGCGCCGACGGCCGCCAGGCGACATCGACGCGCGGCAGCGTCGCGAACACGCCCCTGGGGTCGGCGATGCGCACGTCCCGGAGTGTGAAGCGGCCGGACAGCGCGCCGTCGATGCGGCCGACAGAGATGCGCAGGCCGTTTTCTGGTTCCAGTGCGGCGATGCGCTCGGCGGCGAAGTGGCGGCCCCCGGCGCTGTCGAGCCAGAGCAGCGCCCCGCCGACGGCGACCGCCAGCAGCAGCGCCACCCCGCCGATGATGGCGAGCACGCGCGCGAGCGGCGGCAGGGGCGCGCCCGCCGCCATCTAGAAGGCCTGTCCGATCGAGACATAGACCGCGACCTGCGGCTCGCCCTTGCGGCGGGCCAGCGGGCGGGCGAGGTCGACGCGGATCGGCCCGAAGCCGGTGTAGTAGCGCGCGCCGATGCCGACGCCGGTGCGCATGTCGCTGAAGGTCGGCAGCGTCGAGGTGTAGAGTTGGCCGGCGTCGATAAAGGCGACTGCGCCGAAATCGCCGAAGCGGTAGCGCGCCTCGACGCTGGCTTCGGCGAGGCTGCGGCCGCCGAGCGGATCGCCGTCGGGATCGCGGTCGCCGAGCTCCTGATAGCCGAAGCCGCGCACCGAGCCGCCGCCGCCCGCATAGAAGCGGCGGGTTGGGGCGATGCGCCCGCGCGGCGCGCCGAAGATCGCACCGCCGCGCAGCCGTCCGGCGAGGACGAAGCTGTCGCCGAGGCCGACATAGGCCGAGCCTTCGAGCTGCGAGCGGACATAGGTGAAGCCGCCCGACTGCAGCGTACCTTCGGGGCTGATGCGGCCGAGCAGACGGAAACCGCGCGTCGGATCGAGCAGGCTGTCGGAGCGGTCGTAGCCGAGTTGGAGCGGGACCGCGGCGGTGAGAAAGGTGCGGCGCGGGATGCGCGTTTCGCCGGTGCGGAGCTGGCGCGAGCGGTCGACCTCGTCGGAGGCGACGAATTCGAGACCGGCGGCATAGGTCCAGCGCTTCTGCCAGATCGGGGTGCTTTCGCGCGCCAGGCGGCCGGAGAGCGTGAAGGTGCGGGCGTTGTAAGCGTCGCGCACCTCGTTGGCGGCCTCGGCGAGGACGAGCACGGTGCGGTCGCGCTGGCCGGCGTTGGAGCGGCGGAACTCGGTGCCGAGGCGCTGCTCCCGGGTGCCGGCGACCGCGCGAGCCGTGAGCGCGCCTTCCGGGGGGAACAGGTTGCGGTGCCGCCACAGGCCTTCGAGCCGCAGCCCGTCGCCGGTGCCGTAGCCGGCCGACGCCGCGAGCTGGCGCTGCGGTCCGCGCTCGCCGCTGATCTCGACATCGACGACCCGGGTGCCGTCGGGCGCAATCTCGCCGCTGTCGACGGGTTTGACCGAGACGCCCGAGAACAGTCCCGTCGCGACGGTGGCGCGGCGCAGATCCTCGGCGAGGCGGCTGTCGTAGATGTCGCCGCGGTCGAAGCGGGCGAGGTTGCCGGCGTGTCGGGCGCTGAACGGCAGGCGGCGGCCGCTGAGCCTTACGGTGCCGAACGTCGACAGCGGGCCGGTGGCGACGGGGGCGCTGTAGTCGCCGGTGGCAGCTGCATCGTCGAGCACCACGTCGCGGGCGCCGACGGTGGCGAAGGGGAAGCCCTCCTGCGGCAGCCGCAGCAGGATCAGCGCCTCGGCCGTTTCGACGTCAGCGGCGACGAGCGGATCGCCGGGGGACAGGGGAAATTCGGCATCGACCACCGCAGCGGCGCGGGGATGCGCGGGGCGGATGTCGATCCGGCCGAAGCGGTAGCGGGTGCCCGGCGTCGCGGTGAGAACGACGCGGACCCGGTTCTCGGCGCCCTCGACGGGCTCGCTGACGGCATCGACGCGCGCGGCGTAATAGCCCTCGGATCGCAGCAGGCGGAGCGCCAGCTCGGTGTCCGCCTCGATGCGGGCATCGATCTGTGCGCCAGTGACTCGGTCGCCCTCGCCGTCCTTCAGAACCGACAGATCCTTGAACCGGTCCTTGAGGCCGTGGCTGTCGAGCCCTTCGACCGTCAGCGCATAGGTGATGGCGCTCGGGCGTTCGGTGTCGCGCTGCGTGGCCTCGGCCGGCGCGGGCGGCTGGGCGTCGAAGGTCGCCAGCGGCGCGAGCGGCGCCAGCAGCTCGGGATCGGGTGCAGGATCGGCGAGGACTCCGGTCTCCGCATCAGGGGCAGGCGCAGGGACTGTCGCCTGCGCCCAGACCGGGGCCGCAGACGCCAGGAGACTTGCGAGAAGGATCGACCGCCCTGCCACCTCGCCCCCAACGCCCCGTTACGGCTCTGGTTGCGGCCTCACACCGCGACCGGGGCCTTGATGTGCGGATGGGCTTCGTAGCCGGTGAGCGTGAAGTCCTCGTAGGTGAAGGCGAACAGGTCGGTGACCGCCGGATTGATCTCCATCCGCGGCAGCGCGAACGGCGTGCGCGACAGCTGCAGATCGGCCTGCTCGACATGGTTCAGGTAGAGGTGCGCATCGCCGAGCGTGTGGACGAACTCGCCCGGCTGCAGCCCGGCCACCTGCGCCACCATCATCGTCAGCAACGCATAGGACGCGATGTTGAACGGCACCCCGAGGAAGATGTCGCCCGAGCGCTGGTAGAGCTGGCAGGAGAGCCGGCCTTCGGCGACGTAAAACTGGAAAAGGCAGTGGCAGGGCGGCAGCGCCATCGCCTCGACATCGCCGGGATTCCACGCCGAGACGACGAGACGGCGGGAATTGGGGTTGGTGCGGATCTGGTCGACCACGCCGGTGATCTGGTCGATCACTCGGCCGTCGGCGGTTTCCCAGCGCCGCCACTGCTTGCCGTAGACCGGGCCGAGCTCACCGCCCTCGTCGGCCCATTCGTCCCAGATGCTAACGGCGTTGGCCTTCAGATAGGCGATGTTGGTCTCGCCTTTCAGAAACCAGAGCAGCTCGTGGATGATCGATTTCAGGTGGAGCTTCTTCGTCGTCACCAGCGGAAAGCCGTCGGCGAGGTCGAAGCGCATCTGATGACCGAAGACGCTGAGGGTTCCGGTGCCGGTGCGGTCGTCGCGACGGACGCCATGGTGGCGGGCGCGGGCAAGGAGCTCATGATATTGCTGCATGCGCGCACCTTGCCCGCGCGCCCCGTCCGGCTCAAGCGCGACGGCGCTCGTCCGGTCCCCGATCCGGCGGCTGGAGCACCTCGCGCAGGTTCATCCCGACCATATCGAGCAGCGCCACCGCCTGGCGGTGCCGCTCCCGGTCGGCCGCCGCGCTCGGCATGACGAGCAGGCGGCTGTCGCGGATGGCGTCGAGGATCGCGAGCGTCTCGCGCGCCCGGGCTTCGATGCGGAGCGCCTGCGACAGCCAGCCGGCCGGCGGGCGGGTCGGCGGAAAGCCCCGCCTCATGCGGCGAGCGCCGCCTGCGGGCGGTCCCTGAGCAACACGGGGCCGGCAAGCTGCGCGCGCTCGCGGGTGGCGGCGAGCGCCGCCGCCATGTCCTCGAGCAGAACGGCGGTGCAGGTCTCCCCGCCGATCTCGCGTGGGAGGCCGAGCGGCGTCACCCGCCAGCCCGAGGCGAGGATCGCCGGCAGGAACTCCATGCGGACAATGCAGCTGTAGCCGCGGATCCCCTCGGCAAGCGCATGTTCGAGCATGGCGGCGCGCAGCGTCATGCGGATGCGATCGAGGAGCGCCATGTCGCGGATGTCGGGCGAGTAGACGAGCCGGGTCGTCTCCCAGACGTCGGCGCCGCGCGGCGGCGCGCCGTCGGCGAGCTCGGGAAACAGGTCGCCGAGAATGTGCGGCGCGGTCGACGGCAGCAGCCGCGTCGAGCCCCAGTGCCGTCCTTCGGGCGAGGCGGCGACGAGATAGACGGCGGCATCGGTGTCGAACTGGTCGATCTCCAGTTCGCCATCGACGACGGGCACCTGCCAGCCGAAACGGTCGACGAAGACGCGTTTGCGGTCGCGGTGCATGTCGCGGAGCAGCGCCCGATGGGCGTCGCGATTGGTGGCGGTGACGATGTGGATCACGGCTTCCTCCTCTTGGCGGTGCGTCGGCACCGACATGGCGGAGGAGCGGGGGCCGCGGCTACCCGGCCAACCGGACGGGTGGGCGACTCGGATTTCGGCGCGCCTAATGCATCCGATGACGCGGGAACGGGATCACATCGGCGAAGCTCAGATTGCCGTCGAAGATCGTGCGAGATC
>JADCGM010000013.1 GCA_020249025.1 Alphaproteobacteria bacterium | reverse complement strand
GGATCACCTGATTGAGCCGGAACACCGCCGGCTGGCGGCCGCCGTAGCTCGAATCGAAGATGGTGCCGTCGGCGAGACGCCCCTCGTAGTGGACCGCCACCATGTCGGTCTCCACCGGCTTCGGGCCGTCGGCCGGGCGGAGAACTTCATAGAGCAGTCCGCTCGGCGTCGCCTTGACGCCGGGCTTCTCGCGGATCTCGGACAGGAAGTCGGCGGCGCCGCGGTGGCTCTTCACGACCTTGGAGGTCCCGGCGAAGGCCAGGGCCGCGGCCGCACCGAGCACGATAAGGGCCAGCAGAAGCCACTTCACGAGCGTGGTCCCCGCCTTGCCTTCGGCTTGCGGGCTCGTCGCCGACATATATGCGAACCGGTCTTAGCGGCCGTCGCGCTCGGCGCGCTTGCGCTCGAGCTTGCGCGCGCGACGGATCGCGGCGGCGCGCTCGCGGGCGCGCTTCTCGGACGGCTTCTCGTAGTGACGGCGCAGCTTCATCTCGCGATAGACACCCTCACGCTGAAGCTTCTTCTTCAGCGCGCGCAGCGCCTGGTCGACATTGTTCTCGCGGACGATGATCTGCATGCGGCCCTGTCTCTTCCAAATCCGTCTGTGCCCGATGCAACGGGCGAATAGAAACCTGTCGCCGGGACGCAGGTTCCGGCGCGCGTGGCGGGGCCATTAGCAGAAGGTGCGGCGCGCCTCAAGCGCCAGTCGGCAGATCGAGGCGCGCCGCAAGGAGCGCCGCATTACTTCGCGGCGGCGGGGACGGACACGCTCGCGGCCTTTTCGTTGCAGGCGGCGAGCTGGCCGGCATCGAGCGCGCGGCCGTTGGCGGTGAAGGCGGCGATCGGCCCCACTTCGCGCGCCAGCCGCGAGCAGATGCGCGCAGCGGCGCTCGTCGCCTCACCGCCCGCCACGCAGGCAAGGCCGGCGCAGGACCACTGCCGCTCCGAGGAGACAAGCTTTGACTGCGACGCGGGCACCGCGAGCGTCGCCTGATAATTGGGGGCCGCTGCGGCGGCGCTGGCGAGGAAGGCGGAGGAGACGACGGCGGCGGCCAGAAGGGGAATGACGCGAAGCATGACGAGTCCTTTCCGTTTCAAAAAGCAATCGATATTGCGTTGCTTATGACAACCTATTAGCCGCAGCAAGGAAAAAAGTTGCAGGATGCAACTGTCCTAGTAGATTGAAGGGGGGGGATAAGGAGCGGACATGCCGAAGCGCGTCGCAGCGCCGGACTATTGTCTCATCGCGCGCACGATGGAGGCGCTCGGGGAGCAATGGACCCTGCTCATCGTCCGCGACGCCTTTTTCGGCATCCGCCACTTCGACGAATTCCAGAAGAGCCTCGGCATCGCCCGCAACGTGCTCGCCGACCGGCTCGCCAAGCTTGTCGACGAGGGCGTGCTGACCCGCGCCCAGCACCCGGACGACCGCCGCAAGGTCGAATATCGCCTGACCGACAAGGGCCGCGACCTGCTCCCGGTGATCATCTCCCTCACCCAATGGGGCGTGAAGTGGAAGCGCGGCGAGGGCGAAGGCGTCCCGTTCAGATTCGTCGACCGCGAGACCGGGTCCGGCATCGCCCGCATCGAGGTGCGCTCGACGGAAGGCAAGCCGCTGACCGCACGCGATCTCGCGATCAAACCCGGCCCGGCTCTCACCGACGCCATCCGCGCGCATATTCCGGCGCTGCGCGATTCGGTCTAAGGGCATCGGCATGGCCGATCCCCTCCCCGCCGCCGATCTTCCGCCCGCCGAGATGACGCTCGACGAGCTGCGCCCGCACCTCGTCGCCGCGATGCTGCCGCATGTACCCTTCGACGGCTGGAGCCTTGCCGCGGCCGAGGCCGGCGCGCGCGACCTCGGCGTGCCCGAGTCGCGCGCCGCGCTCGTCTTCCCGGGCGGGGCGGCAGACATGGTCGACGCCTACACCGCCTATGCCGACGCCCGGCTCGAGGCGGCGCTCGCCGCGCGCGGCCTTCACAACATGAAGATCCGCGAGCGCGTGACGCTGGCGGTGCGCACCCGGCTCGAACAGGCCGCCCCCGAGCGCGAGGCGGTGCGCCGCGCCGCCGGCGTGTTCGCGCTGCCGACCAATGCACTGCTCTCGGCGCGGACGCTGTGGCGCACCGCCGACACGATGTGGCGCGCCTGCGGCGACACCGCGACCGATTACAACCACTACACCAAGCGCGCGATCCTCGGCGGCGTCTATGCGGCGACCCTGCTCGTCTGGCTGCAGGACGAGAGCGAGGACTTCGCCGACACCTGGTCCTTCCTCGACCGCCGCATCGCCGGCGTGATGCGCTTCGAAAAGGTCAAGGCGCAAACGCTCGGCGCAAACGCGAACCTCCCGAGCCTCACCCGCTTCCTCGGCCGCCTGCGCTACCCGGCGGTGTAAGGGCGGCGCGGCCCGCCTAGCCAACCATCTGGCCCGAATTTGACATCCCGCCCCTCAGCGCCCATATGCGCCCGGCGTCGGCGGGCCCTTGGGCCTTGCCTGGGCGACGGGCGGCGTGAAGCGCCGGCGGCGAGACAGCCGCTGTTGAGCCCTCCCCTTCGGACGCAGCGATCCACCTACGCACCCATTCACGCGGGTCGTCGAACCCACCGAGCTCGTCGGCGCGCGATGGTCGTGCGCCTGCGTGGGCTCCCCGCATGCTAGGACATTCCTTGACCGATTTCGCTTCGCTCGCCCTTGCCGAGCCGATCGCCCGCGCGCTTGCCGCCGAGGGCTACACCACCCCCACCCCGATCCAGTCGCAGGCGATCCCGCACGGCCTCGCCGGCCGCGACCTTCTCGGCATCGCCCAGACCGGCACCGGCAAGACCGCAGCCTTCGCGCTGCCGATTCTCGACCGGCTGAGCCGCAACCCGGCCCCGACGCCGCGCCATTCGACGCGCGTCCTCGTGCTCGCCCCGACGCGCGAGCTCGCCACCCAGATCGCCGAAAGCTTCAAGGCCTATGGCCGCTTCCTGAAGCTCCAGGTCGCCACCGTCTTCGGCGGCGTGCCGATCAACCGCCAGATCCGCATGATGGAGCGCGGCCTCGACGTTCTGGTCGCGACGCCCGGCCGTCTGCTCGATCTCATCGACCAGCGCGCGATGACGCTCTCCCATGTCGAGGTGCTTGTCCTCGACGAGGCCGACCAGATGCTCGATCTCGGCTTCATCCACTCGCTGAAGCGCATCGTCCCGATGCTGCCGCGCAAGCGCCAGACGCTGTTCTTCTCGGCAACGATGCCCAAGTCGATCGCCGACCTCGCCGCCCAGTACCTGACCAACCCCGCGCATGTCGCCGTCGCCCCCGTCGCGACGACGGCCGAGCGCGTCGAGCAGCGCGCCACCTTCGTCAACCAGATGGAGAAGCAGGCGCTGCTGACGATCACGCTGCAGGATCCGACACTCGACCGCGCGCTCGTCTTCACCCGCACCAAGCACGGCGCCGACCGTGTCGTCCGCCATCTGGCGGCGGCCGGCATCGAAGCCGCTGCGATCCACGGCAACAAGAGCCAGCCGCAGCGCGAGAAAGCGCTGGAGGCGTTCCGCTCGGGCAAGATCAAGGTGCTGGTCGCGACCGACATCGCCGCACGCGGGATCGACATCGACGGCGT
>JADCGM010000129.1 GCA_020249025.1 Alphaproteobacteria bacterium | reverse complement strand
GGCCGGGCTTGGGCGCGGGGTTCCAGGCGAACAGGTCGACATGCGCCCAGGCCTGGCCGGGCTCGATGAAGCGTTCGAGGAACAGCGCCGCCGTCACCGCGCCGGCGAAACCGCTGTCGGCCGAATTGTTGATGTCGGCGACCTCGGATTTCAGCATGTCCCTGTAGCCCGCCCACAGCGGCATCCGCCACAGCGGGTCGCTCGCCGCCTTCGCCGCCGCCTCGATCTCGGCGGCGAGCGTGTCGTCGTTGGCGAACATCGCGGGCAGCTCCGGCCCGAGCGCGACCCGCGCCGCGCCGGTCAGCGTCGCGAAATCGAGCAGCAGCGCGGGCTTGTCCTCCTGCGCCAGCGCCAGCGCATCGCACAGCACCAGCCGCCCTTCGGCGTCGGTGTTGCCGATCTCGATGGTCACGCCCTTGCGCGAGGCGAGCACGTCGCCGGGGCGGAAGGCGTCGCCGGAGATGGCGTTCTCGACCGCCGGGATCAGCAGCCGCAGCCGCACCTTCAGCTTCGCCTGCATGGCCAGCCGAGCGAGCGCCAGCGCATGCGCCGCGCCGCCCATGTCCTTTTTCATCAGCAGCATCGCCGACGACGGCTTGATGTCGAGCCCGCCCGAATCGAAGCACACGCCCTTGCCGACGAGCGTCACCTTGGGGTCGGACGGATTGCCCCAGGACAGGTCGATAAGGCAGGGCGGCTTGGCGGCGGCGCGGCCGACGGCGTGGATCGCCGGAAACTCCTTCGCCAGCAGCGCGCCATCGACGATGCGGACGCTCGCGCCGAACGCCTCGGCCTCGGCGCGGGCGGCGGCGGCCAGCTCCGCCGGCCCCATGTCCTCGGCGGGCGTGTTGACGAGATCGCGGACGAGCGCGGTCGCCTGCGCCAGCCGGACGATGCGCGCGATCCCCGCCGGCTCGGCGGTGAGCAGCACGCGCGGCTCGACCGCCTCGGGCTCGGAGCGGTAGCGGCTGAAGCGGTAATGCGCGAGCAGCCAGCCGAGCGCCGCCTCGCCGGGCTTGCCGCCCTCGATCCGGTAGGTTCCGCCCGGCAGCTTGGCGGCGGCGGCGGCCAAGTCCCACGGCCCCGGCGTCGCCGGCACGCCCGCGACCGCGCCCCACTCCTCCGGACCGTCCCCGGCAAGGATCGCGACCTCACCCGGCTTGCCCTTGAACCCGGCCGCCGCGACGGAGGCCCGCGCCCGCGCCGGCTGCGTCGCGAGCCACGCCTCGAACCCGTCGGCGCTGACGGTCTGGACGGTCCGCGCGCTCTGGCCGCGGTCGGGAAGGAGAAGCGAGGCGAAGTCGGTCATGTCAGCTTTCCAGCAGGGTCACGGCGGTGGCCTTGCGCGCCAGCCGCCGGTCGAAGGTCACGAAATCGGCGCAGTCGGTGCTGCGCGCCAGATGCAGCGCGTCGGCGAAATCGAGGCCGGCGTCCAGCCCGTCGAGCGCGGCGGCGACCGCCGCCGCATCCTCGGCCGTGACGCTCGGCAGCCCGATCAGCGACCGCAGCGCGCCGGAGATTTCGGCCGGCGTGAAGCCATAGGCGCTGCGCAGCACCCATTCGGTCTCCAGCATCACCGTCACGCCGACGAACACGGGCCCGCGCGCGACGAGCGTCCGCGCCGCCGCCCATTGCGCCTCGTCGTCGCGGACGAGCAGGCGGACGAGAACGCTGGTGTCAATCGCGCGCAAGGCGGCTCGCGGCGGCGCGGGCGACGGCGGCGTCCATCTCCTCGATGCTCAGCGCCGCCCGGCCGGGGCGGTGCAGGCAGCCGGCGACATCCTCGATCCGGGTCGGCGGCACCAGCGGGCGGCTGGCGTCGCGGCGGACGAGCATGCCCTCCGGCGTCGCCTCGGCGACCAGCCGCGTTCCCGGCGCCCAGCCATGGGCGTCGCGGATCGCCTTGGGGACAACCATCTGCCCCTTGGTCGAGAGCGTCGTCGAAACCGATGCGGTCACGGGCTTCTCCGGGTAAGACGGCGGTAAGATGGCATTGCGTCTCCCTGCGCGCAAGGGCGTCGGGCCGCTTTACGCTCATGCTCGCCGCCCACGCCCGCAACGACCGCGCAAGCCCTTGAGCGCGTTGAGCGAGCCATGGGGTGGCACGCGGATTGCCTGAGCGGCGGGACGCGGGGGCGTATCGGTAGCTTCAGGAGTATCCCATGATCCGCAAGGCGTTATTCGCCACCGCCGCGCTCGCAGCCGCGGCGGGCGCGCAGGCCGCCCCGCTGTTCGTCGACGGGTTCGATGGCGAGAACGGCAACATCACCGCGCTCAACTACGGCAGCTTCGCCCATTTCACGGTGGGCGACGGCACGGTCGATCTCATCGGCACGCCCAACGGCTACGGCATCGTCTGCGCCGGCGGCGCGGGGGCCTGCGTCGATCTCGACGGTTCGACGGGGAACGCCGGCGCGCTGACCAGCACGCCGCTGGCGCTCACGGCGGGCAGCTACACGCTGAGCTTCGATCTGTCGGGCAACCAGCGCGGCGGTAGCGACGACACCGTCGAGGTGTCGGTCGGCGATCTGTTCGCGACCTCGATCGCCGTCGCGCCGGGCGATCCGTTCCAGACCTACAGCTTCACCTTCGACGTTCTGGCGGACGCGATCGCCTCGATCGTCTTCCAGAACCTGGGCAACGACAACATCGGCGCGATCCTCGACAATGTCGCGCTCGACACGAACGCCGACGCCGTGCCGGAGCCGGGCATGCTCGGCCTGCTGGGTCTCGGTCTCTTGGGCGTCGGCCTCGCCCGCCGTCGCAAGGCGTAGGAGCCGGGCCTAGGCGGGAACGCCGAACAGGTCGTGCTCGTCCGCGTCCTCGATGCGGACGGGCAGGATCGCGCCGGGCGACAGGTGGCCGGCGTCGCGGAGGTGGACGAGACCGTCGATCTCCGGGGCGTCGGCCGTCGACCGGCCGGTCGCGCCGCCGCCGCCGACCTCGTCGATGATGACATCGAGCGTCCGCCCGATCTTGGCCTGCAGCTTCGCCGCCGAGATGCGCGCGCTCGCCGCCATGAAGCGCTCCCAGCGCGCCTGCTTCACCTCTTCGGGAACCGCGCCCGGCAGCTCGTTCGCCGCCGCACCCGCCACCGC
>JADCGM010000128.1 GCA_020249025.1 Alphaproteobacteria bacterium | reverse complement strand
GGCCCGTTCTACGGCAACATCGGTCCTTTTTATGGGAACATCGGACCGTTCTACGGGAACATTGGCCCCTTCTACGGCAACATCGGCCCGTTCTGGGGCGAGGTGAACCCGTTCTACGGCAACATAGGTCCGTTCTATGGGAACATCGGGCCGTTCTACGGGAACATCGGGCCGTTCTACGGAAACATCGGGCCGTTCTACGGGAACATCGGTCCCTTCTGGGGCACGCACGATCCGTTTACTGCAACCACGAACCCGATCACGCCGCAGTATGGCAACATCGGTCCGTTCTACGGTAACATCGGGCCGTTCTGGGAATCGCAGGGCCAGCTGTTCGCCAGCATCCGGACGACGTGGGAAGGCCTCGGCGCCTATGCCGGCAACGAGGCGGCCTACGCCCAGCTGCGCGACCAGTTCGCCGCGGCCCTCGCTGCCTCGGCCGCGACCTGGGGCACCCGCGTCCAGGACGCCACCGGCCAGAGCTTTGATGTCGCCTTCCAGGCGCCGTTCCTCGCCCGCTTCGGCCTGAATCTCAACGATCCGGCGAGCTTCGCCAATCTGCCGGCGCAGGCGCGGTCGTACCTGTTCCTCGACTGGTACGATGCGCTGATGACCTATTCGGGCTGGGATCGCCCGGATTGGTGGATGCGCGCCGCCAACTGGACGCCGCGCCTCGCGCAGGTCCAGCAGACCGGCCAGCAGACGACCATCGGCCTCATCGATCTGCCGCTGGCGGGCGTGCCGGAGTTCAGCAACCGCGTGATCTTCCGCGGCAGCTTCGATCCGGCGCTGCTCAACACGCCGTCGATCCACAGCTCGGCGATCGCCAGTTTGCTCGTCAGCCCGCATGACGGCTACGGCCTGATGGGCATCGCGCCGAACGCGCGGATCGCGGCTTACAACCCCTTCAACGCCGACGCGCGCACCGACTGGCCGCAGCTCCGGCAGGGCATCACCACCGTCGCCGCTCAGGGCGCGTCGGTCGTCAACCTGTCGCTGGGCGTTCCTGACCGGACGCTGGATGGCGGCTGGAAGAATGTATTCGCGGCGGCCGACGTGGCGGCGCTGCGCAACCGCCTCGCCTACGTCATCGCGGCCGGCAACGGCGGCATCACCCAGACGGGCAACATCGACTTCGTCGGCGTCAATCGCCAGACGGCGTTCCTCGTCGTCGGCTCGGTCGACATGCAGGGCGAGATCTCGTCCTTCTCGAACCGTCCGGGCGAGTCGTGCATCCAGTTCAGCGCCGGCGCCTGCGCCGAGGCCGACAAGCTGAAGCACCGCTTCATCGTCGCGCCGGGTGAGTTCCTGCTCGTCTCCGACGGCTACGGAAACACGGCGCGCGCTTCGGGTACCTCGTTCTCGACGCCGCTCGTCACCGGCGCGATTGCGCTGCTGCATGACCGCTGGCCTCACCTGAAGAGCTATCCGACCGAGACGATCAGCATCATCACGCGCTCGGCCAAGGATCTCGGCGAGCCGGGTGTCGACGGCGTCTACGGTGTCGGCGCGCTCGACATCGCGGCGTCGCAGGCCCCGCTCAACTTCAACAACCTCGTCTTCTACGAGAATGTCGGTGGGACCATCACCGAGCGCCGGGCGCAGGAGGTCCGTCGCAACGGCGTCCAGACGACGTGGGAAACGAGCAGCGCCTACTTCTCGGTCTTCGAGAAGATCGGCCGCACGCAGCGCGACTTCGTGATCCCGCTGTCGAGCCGACTTGTCGGTCTGAACGTCGGCAACACCGGCCGCCAGTTCCAGGATTACCTGTACGGCCGGCTGGTCGACTGGATCAGCAAGGGCGGCACGTCGGGCTTCACCGACATGCCGGTCGCGTCGGTCACCATCCCGAACAGCTCGGGTCTCAACCTCACGGTCAGCGCCTCGGCGCCGAGTCCGCTCTCGCTGCGCTACAGCCGCGGCGGCAGCCGCCTGCAGTCGGCGATCCGCCTCGACAGCGGTTCGGGCAAGCTCGGCTTCACCTTCGGTCAGGGCGAGGGCGCGATCGCGCTCAATGGCCGCGACGCCTTCGGCCTTGTGTCCGACTACGGCATCGACACCGGCGGCGTGAACCCGGTGCTGGGCTTCGCCTCGGGCGGCGCCTACGCCAGCGTCGACATGGCGCTCAGCGATCGCCTCAGCCTGTCGGTCGGCACCACGCAGCACAACCGCAGCCGCGAGATCGACTACATCGACCTCGAGACGTTCGACCAGCGCCAGGCGATCATGGGCCTCAAGCCCTACAGCTCGGTGGCCGCCCAGGCGACCGTGACCTACCGCGCAACGTCGAACCTGACGCTGACCGGCTCGGTGACGACGCTCGACGAAGCGACCGGCATGCTCGGCATGCGCTCGGTCGATCCGCGCGATCTCGACGGCGGCTCGCGCACCAATGCGGTGACGCTCGGCGCCGACGTGGCGCTCGGCGGCGGCTTCCGCCTGTCGGGTTCGGCGACCGCCTCGCAGACGCAGACCTCGGGCCGCGCTGCCGCGCTCGGCACGCAGGACCGCGGCCTGATCGGGTCGTCCTACCAGATGGCGCTGTCGAAGGACCGCGTGTTCGGCAAGAGCGATCACATCCGCTTCTCGCTGGCGCAGCCGCTGACCGTCGAATCGGGCCAGCTGACCTTCGACTCGGTCGAGGTCATCAACCGCGAGACCGGCGAGATCGGCGTCGTCCGTCAGACCTTCGACGCGCAGAGCACCTCGCGGCGTCTGGTCGGCGAAGCGATCTACGGCGTCTCGCTGATGGGTGGCCAGCTCAAGCTCAACGCCTTCGGCCGCGGCGAGCTGGGCGACCAGCGCAGCGATCTGCCGACCTACACCGTCGGCACGCGGGTCAGCTTCGCGTTCTGACGCGCGGCGCACCAAGCCTGCAACGAACAGCGACGCCGCCGGGGAAACCCGGCGGCGTCGTCGTTTCGGCAACATGCGACAAAGTGGCAGACTTTCTGTAAGGTCGTTTACGATTTAGCCTTTGGCGCCCGCGTAATGTCTGGGCCGTCGCACGTGGTTTCTGGGGGCGGGATGTTTCGGATCGGCCTGATCGCGCTCTGGCTGGCGGTCGCTGCGGCGGCCGTGGCCCAGCCTGCGCCCGCGCCGGCCAACCCCGAACGCGAACGGTTCGACGCCACCATCGCCGAGGCGAAGTCGGCGATGATGGCCGATCCCGAACAGGGACTCGTCATCGCTCGCACCGCCGTGTCGCGGGCGGCGGCGCTCGGTGCGCAGCGGGAGCTCGCCGAAGCCGAGGCGCGCTGGCTCGAAGCGGAGGCGCTCGCGCGCACCAACCGCCCGGAGGAGGCGCGTCCGGTCATCGACGCGGCGCTCGCGGCCGTCCAGAAGCTGGCGCCCGGCAGCAAGCTCAACGGCGACCTGCTGATGACCCGCGCGTCGGTCAACGCCGTCACCGGCCAGGTCCAGGACGCGCTCGAAACCTTCCAGCGCGCGCACGACATCTACGCCAAGCTCGGCGAGGCGCGGGGTCAGGCCCGCGCGCTCCAGTACATCGGCACGATCTATTACGACGCTCGCGATTACCCCCGCATGCTGCGCTACTATCAGCAGTCGAAGGAGGTCTTTCAGGGCGACCCCTCGCTGACCGTCTCAGCCTTCAACAACGAGGGCGACGCCTACAAGGAGATGCGCCGCTTCCGCGAGGCCGAGGCCTCGTATCGCGCCGCGCTGACCGTTGCGCAGCAGATGAACTCGGCGGTGCTGGAGGTGCGCATCCTCACCAACATGGCGTCGGCCGCCTATCTCGGCGGCGCGCTCGCCAGGGCCGACTCGCTGGCCGACCGCGGCCTTGCCCGCGCCCGCGGCCAGGGTACGGGTTGGGAGCCGTTCCTGTGGGGTGTCAAGGCGCAGGTGGCCTATGCCCGCCGCGACTTCGCCGCCGCCCAGCGCTACATCGACCGCACCTTCACCGGCGTCGACCTGACGCGGACGACGCACCCCTATCGCGACTTCCACCAGACCGCCTACCGGCTGCTCGAGGATGTCGGCGACGCCCGCAGCGCGCTCGGGCATCTCGAGGCCTACAAGCGGCTCGACGACGAGGCCCGCGACGTGGCGGCGAGCACCATCTCCGCGCTGAAGGCGGCGGAGTTCGACTTCGCCAACCAGCAGGCGCGTATCTCGCAGCTCCGCCTCCAGGAGGAGCAGCGCAAGGCCGAGCTCAGCCGGTCGCGCGCGCAGTTCCAGACGACGATCCTATTCGGCGCGCTCGGGGCGGCGGCGGTCATCGTCGTCGGCACCATGATCGCCTTCTTCTCGATCCGGCGCAGCCGCAACGAGGTCGCGCAGGCCAACACCCAGCTGAGCGCGGTCAACGCCGACCTCGAACAGGCGCTCGCCGCCAAGACCCGCTTCCTCGCCGCGACCAGCCATGAGATCCGCACGCCGCTCAACGGCATCCTCGGCATGACGCAGGTGATGCTGAGCGATGCCCAGCTCGAGGCCAAGCAACGCGAGCGCGTCCGGCTCGTCTTCGATGCCGGCCAGACGATGAAGGCGCTCGTCGACGACATTCTCGACGTCGCCAAGATGGAGAACGGCACCATCGTTCTCGAGCGCGGGCCGTTCGACGTTCACGAGGCGCTGCACGGCGTCGTCCGGCTGTGGACCGAGCAGGCGGCTGCCAAGGGCCTCGCGGTCGATCTCGACGTGTCGGCCTGCCCGGAGCGGATCGTCGAGGATCAGCGCCGACTGCGCCAGATCGTCTTCAACCTCATGTCAAACGCGGTGAAGTTCACCGAGAAGGGCAGCGTCCGTCTCGTCGCCAAGGCGGTCGGGGACAAGCTGCTGCTGACGGTCGCCGACACCGGCATCGGCATCCCGCCCGAGCAGTTCGAGGCGATCTTCATGTCGTTCCACCAGGTAGACGCCGAGGTGACCCGCAAATATGGCGGCACCGGGCTCGGTCTCGCTATCTGCCGCGACCTTGCCGAGGCGATGGGCGGTAGCATCGCGGTGTCGAGCGAGGTCGGCGTCGGCTCGACCTTCACCGTCACGCTGCCGCTCGTCGAGGCCGAAGCCGCGGTCGCCGCGCCGGTCGCGGCCGACGGCGGCTGGCCGGCCGATCTCGCCGCCGCGTCGCTCGTCATCGTCGAGAACAACCCGCTCACCCGCAGCGTCATCCTCGCCGCGGTCACACCGGCGGTCGCCGCGGTCGAGGCCGCCGACGGCGACGAGGCGGCCTCCGTCATCGGCCGCCGCCGTCCGCATCTCGTCGTCGCCGATCTCGCGTCGGCCGGCGGCGCCGCCGGCGTCGAGAAGCTGGTCGCCGCCATCGCCGGGAGCGCGCCGCGCGCGCCGCACCTGTCACTTCTCGTGGCCGCGACCGCGCTGGATGAAATTGTCCCCTTGCGTGAACGGCATCCGGACATACAGGTGTTGGTGAGGCCGCTGAAGCCGACCGATCTGCTCGAGGCGTTGCGCCGGCAGCTCGGTGGTGGCGAGGCGGCGGTGTCCGAAGCGGCGTAAGGGGGCGGTCGAACTCTCATGCAGGTGCTCTTCATCGAAGACGATCCGATGAATCGGCGTGTCGTTCGCGACATGCTGATCGTCGCGGGCGTCGAGATGTCGGAGGCGTCCGATGCCGAATCGGGCCTGCGCATGATCGACCAGAACGACTACGACCTCGTGCTGATGGACCTGCGTATGCCCGGCATGGACGGCCTGACCGCCATCGGCCACATCCGCGCCCGCACCGACGACAAGTCGACGTTGCCCGTCATCGTCGTCACCGCCGACATGCGGCTGCGAATCAAGGAAGATTGCCTGTCGAACGGCGCCGACGACGTGCTGCTGAAGCCGGTCGCGATGAAGGATCTGTTCGATGCGATGGGCCGCGTCATCGCCAACCGGCGCTCGTCGGCCGCGCTGATCTAGACGCGCTTCAGCCCGAACAGGCTGCGCACCGCGATC
>JADCGM010000127.1 GCA_020249025.1 Alphaproteobacteria bacterium | reverse complement strand
GTCGAGCGCCGCATCCCACAGCGCATCGGCCGCGCCGGGCTGCGACAGGTCGGCGGCGATGACGTTGGGGCCGGTGGCGGACGTGCCATGGCCGACGACGGTGGCGGCCGCCGGATCGAAAGCGGCGAGCGTCGCCGCGCCGATGCCGCGGGTGGAGCCGGTGACGAGGACATGTCTGCGCATGGCGCTCCCTTAGGCGCGACGGCGGCAAAGCCCAAGCCTCTCGGCGGGGGCGGGTTCCGTTCGGCGGCGGAATGGGGGATAGATGCGGCGGATCAGGGAGGGGAGAGCCATGAACGCGCACGATTTCACGGTGACGAACGCCGACGGCAGCCAGCGCAAGCTGAGCGAGGTCGAGGGGCCCATCCTCGTCGTCAACGTCGCGTCCAAATGCGGGTTCACGCCGCAATATGCGGGGCTGGAGGAGCTGCACCGCAAATACGGGCCGAAGGGGCTCACCGTGCTCGGCTTCCCGTGCAACCAGTTCGGCGCGCAGGAGCCGGGCAACGCCGAGGAGATCGCGAACTTCTGCTCGCTGACTTACGACGTCACCTTCCCGGTGCTCGCCAAGGTCGAGGTCAACGGGCCGAACGCCGATCCCTTCTGGGCATGGCTGAAGAAGGCGAAGAAGGGCCTGCTCGGCTCGGAAGGCATCAAGTGGAACTTCACCAAGTTCCTGATTGGCAAGGACGGCCAGGTGGTGTCGCGCCATGCGCCGACCGAGAAGCCCGAGGCGCTGGCATCCGAGATCGAGAAGCTGCTCTAGCAAACGGGGCGGGGGGGCGGACAAGGAGCGGCCCCGCCGCTCCAACCCCGGCCTTTCCGAATCGCCCGCCGCCAGCGCATGGTGTTCGCCATGCCGCATGCGCCCTTCGTCCATCTCCGCGTCCAGTCCGCCTATTCAATGCTCGAAGGCGCGATGCAGCCCGGCGACATCGTCAAGGCGTGCAAGGCGGCGGGGATGCCGGCGGTGGCGGTCGTCGATCGCGGCGTCATGTTCGGCGCGATGGAGTTCTGCGACTACGCCAAGGGCGCGGGCGTCCAGCCGATCGTCGGGGCGCTGCTCGCCATCGAGCGGCCGGGTGCGGCGCGGGCGCAGGGGCGGCCACTTCTCGACTGGCTGCCGCTGCTGGCGCAGGACGACTCGGGCTACGCCAATCTGCTGGCGCTCGTCTCGCAGGCGCATCTCGATGGCGACGGCATCGCCGATCCGCACCTGACGCTCGCGGATCTTGACGGGCGCAGCGACGGTCTGATCGCGCTCACCGGGGCGGGGGAGGGCGCACTCGCGCGGCTGCTCGCCGAAGGGCAGGCGGAGGCAGCCGGCGCCTATCTCGACGCGCTCCAGCGGCTGTTCCCCGACCGGCTCTACATCGAGATCGCCCGCACCGACGATCCGGTCGAGGCGGCATCGGAAGCGGCGCTGATCGATCTCGCGATGGCCCGCGACCTGCCGCTCGTTGCCACCAATCCGGTGCTCTACCCGGACGCGGGCTTCCATGCCGCGCACGAGGTCATGCTGTGCATCGCCGACGGCGCCTATCTCGAAACGCAGGACCGCCGCCGGTCCTCCCGCCACAGCTGGCTGAAGCCCGCCGATGCGATGGCGGCGCTGTTCGCCGACCTGCCGGAGGCGCTGGCGAACACGATCGTCGTCGCGCAGCGCTGCGCGGTGATGGCCCCGGCGCGCAATCCGATCCTGCCGAGCCTGGCCGGCGACCGCGACGGCGAGGCGGCGATGCTCGCCGAGCAGGCGCGGCTGGGTCTCGCGCGGCGGATGGAGGCGATGGGCCTCGATGACGCAGGCGCGCAGCCTTACCGCGAGCGCCTCGAATTCGAGATCGATGTCATCAACAAGATGGGCTTCGGCGGCTACTTCCTCATCGTCGCCGACTTCATCCAGTGGGCGAAGGGGCAGGGGATTCCGGTCGGGCCGGGCCGCGGTTCGGGCGCGGGCTCGGTCGTCGCCTGGGCGCTGACCATCACCGATCTCGACCCGCTCCAGCTAGGCCTGCTGTTCGAGCGCTTCCTCAACCCCGAACGCGTGTCGATGCCCGACTTCGACATCGACTTCTGCGAAACCCGGCGCGGCGAGGTCATCGACTATGTCGTCGGCAAATATGGGCGCGAGCAGGTCGCGCAGATCATCACCTTCGGAAAGCTGAAGGCGCGCGCGGTGCTGAAGGACGTCGGCCGTGTGCTGCAGATGTCCTACGGTCAGGTCGACCGGCTGGCGAAGATGGTGCCCAACCACCCGACCGACCCCTGGACTCTGACGCGCGCCCTGAACGGCGTGCCCGAGCTCGCCGCCGAGGCGAAGGGCGATGCGGGCGTGAAGCGCCTGCTCGATTTGGCGATGAAGCTCGAAGGCCTGCCGCGGCATTCGTCGACCCATGCCGCCGGCGTCGTCATTGGCGACCGGCCGCTGCGCCAGCTCGTCCCCATGTACCGCGATCCGCGCTCGGAGATGGGCGTCACCCAGTTCGACATGAAGTGGGTGGAGAAGGCGGGGCTGGTGAAGTTCGACTTCCTCGGCCTCAAGACGCTGTCGGTGCTCCAGCGCGCGGTCGAACTGCTGGCGAAGCGCGGGATCGAGGTCGACCTGTCGCGGCTCGATTGGACCGATCCGGCTGTCTACGAACTGCTCCAGCGCGGCGACACCGTCGGGGTGTTCCAGCTCGAATCCGAAGGCATGCGGCGCACGCTCGCCGCCGTCCGCCCGACCAACTTCGGCGACATCATCGCGCTCGTGTCGCTCTACCGGCCGGGCCCGATGGACAACATCCCGATGTTCGGGGCGCGCAAGAACGGGCGCGAGGCGATCGAATATCCGCACCCGCTGCTGAAGGACATCCTTGCTGAGACCTACGGCATCTTCGTCTATCAGGAGCAAGTCATGCAGGCGGCGCAGGTGCTTGCCGGCTACAGCCTGGGGCAGGCCGATCTTCTCCGGCGCGCGATGGGCAAGAAGATCAAGGCGGAGATGGACGCACAGCGCGCGGGCTTCATCGCCGGCTGCGCCAGCGCGAACGCCATTCCCGAAGGCAAGGCCAACGAGCTGTTCGACTTGATCGACAAGTTCGCGGGGTACGGCTTCAACAAGTCGCACGCCGCCGCCTATGCGCTGGTGTCGTTCCAGACGGCCTGGCTCAAGGCGCATTATCCGGTCGAGTTCTACGCCGCCTCGATGGCCTATGACATCGCGCTCACCGACAAGCTCGGCGTGTTCCTCGACGACATGCGGCGCAGCGGGGTCGAATGCCTGCCGCCCTGCGTCAACAAGTCGGAGGCCGACTTCACCGTCGAATGCACCGGCCCCGACCAGTTCAAGGTGCGCTATGCGCTCGGCGCGCTGAAGGGCGTCGGCGAGAAGGCGATGACCGAGCTTGTCGCCGAGCGCGAGGCCAATGGGCGCTTCGGCTCGCTCGGCGAGTTCGCGGCGCGCATCAATCCGAAGCTGCTCAACAAGCGCCAGATCGAATGCCTGGCCAGCGCCGGCGCCTTCGACGGCTTT